>WRBG01000012.1 GCA_009784635.1 Bacteroidales bacterium
GGGGGCCAAATAATCCCCCAATTCCCCTTGATTATTCCAAAAAATTATGTCTCAGAAAACCCTTTCTTGAGTTGAAAAAAAGCCCAACTGTCAGATCAAGTCTTAACTTTTACAAAATAATCGACAACCTGCTCTGTAATGCAAATCTTGCCGATTAATGCCTCCCTTGCGGCGTAATCATCTAAAACTCCTGAAAGCAAATCCTTAACTTGAAATATTTGAGCTACTTTTCTCAGCACCCCCGACAACTGTTCATATTCCTGTCGGGCTATCGAGAGGTTGAGAATGTCGCTGTATAGGGCCCGCTGAGCCATTTTGGGGGTCATGTTTTCCACTTCCGGGCCGGGCACATGCAAAATCACTGCCTCCAATTCTCCCACTTCAGATTGGACACAGACACTCCATTTATCCCGCTTCATAAAAATTTCTCCTCTTTGGACAGAGAAATGTCTGTAATCACTTGTTTTACGGTTTTTTCATTTCTCGGGCAAATCATGAGTACATCCGGAGTATTGATTACTAAGTAATCTTTTAACTCTTTTATCGCGATTAATTTATTTTTGTCCTGAGAAATAACCACGCAATCCGTTACATCTTTTAAGAAATTCACCGGCGCATCAATTACATTGCCACTACTATCTTTCTCTTTTTGTATATAATACGACTCCCAAGTACCTAAGTCCGACCATCCGAAGTTGGCCGCGAACATACGAACCTTTTTACTCTTTTCCAATACGCCGTAATCAATGGAAATACCTTTACATTCGGCGTATACATTGTTGATAAAGGCCTGCTCCTCTGTGGTATAATAGATGCCCTTCCCATTCCTAAACAAGGTATAAATATCGGGGAGCAGACGGCTCATTTCTTTATCAATGGCCTTTAAGCTCCAAACAAACAATCCCGAATTCCAGTAAAACTCACCGCTGTCTACAAAAACCTTAGCCAGTTCCATGTTGGGCTTTTCGGTAAAAGTCTTCACTTCATACACTACATGCCCTTTGATTTGAGTAGGCTTGGCTTTATTGGCTTGGATGTATCCAAAGTTAGTCTCCGGCCGCGTAGGTGTAACGCCAAGCGTAATCAGCACTTCTTCTCGGTCGGCTAATTCCAAGGCAGCCTCAATATTGCGCAGCAATTCACCGTCATTCAAGATTAGATGGTCAGACGGAGCCACTACCACAGATGCACCGGGGTCTTTTTCCATGAGTTTATAGGTGGCGTATGCAATGCAGGGCCCAGTATTTTTTCGGAAAGGCTCTAACAAAATCCGGTCGTCCGAGACTTCGGGCAACTGTTCTTTTACCAAATCCTTGTATTGGTGGCCCGTAACAATGAGGATATGCTCTTTGGGGATGAACTGTGCAAAGCGGTCGTAGGTCATCTGCAAAAACGACCGGCCCATTCCCAATATATCCAAGAATTGTTTGGGTTTGGCATTACGGCTCACCGGCCAAAAACGACTCCCGATTCCGCCGGCCATGATGATACAATAATGGTTTCTCATATCTATTTGTTTTAAAATTTTTAGCGTTTTCTGTAATACGGATAAAAAGCATTGGGAATGTACTCGATGTCTGTATCTTGCTCGCCATATACCACAGAGACAATATCAAACTGAACTTCTTTCTCTACCTTGTATTTATATATATACGCCCTTGCCGCCACAATCACATTCCGTTGTTTTGCATATTGTACCGTCTGAGACGGTTCTACTAAATACGGTTCTGTGCGTGAGCGCACTTCTACCACATGCAGCATCTGCCCCCGTTCCGCCACAATATCCAACTCCTTGTGCCCGTGTTGCCAATGAACATGCAAAACGGTAAACCCATTTTGCCCTAAATAAATGCGTGCAAGCTCCTCGCCCTTTTTACCTTTTATTGACCGCTCATCCATCGCCTCTTGTTTTATGATCCACCTGCAAAGGTAGGAATAAATTCTTACTCCGGTCATTAATCAGATTGACGGTCGTAGCAACATAAAAGCCGCTCCTAAAACTCGGTGCGGCTTACTACTTGCTGTCGGCTTAGCTCTTTTCCGGCTCCTCAGGCCCAGACTCAACAATCGGTTCAGCCACAGGCTCAACCACAGGCTCAGCCGCAGGTTCAACTACCGATTCAACCACAGGCTCAACTACGGGTTCAACCACAGGCTCAGCAATCGGTTCAGCTACAGGCTCAACAACCAGCTCTGCCGCAGGTTCAACTACAAGCTCAACAACCGGCTCAGCCACAGGTTCAACAATCGGCTCGACTACCGGTTCAACAATCGGTTCAGCCACAGGCTCAACTACGGGTTCAACCACAGGCTCAGCTACCGGTTCAGCTACCGGTTCAAGCCTTTCGGGCGTTGTCTTTTTGATGGGGGCGGCTTGGGGCTCTTCGCTCTTTTTGGAGCGGCTTCTGCGGGTGCCTTTCTTTTCCTCTTTCTTTTTAGCCGGAGCGGCCATGGCAGCTTCGTTAAAATCAACCAATTCAATCATGGCCATTTCTGCGGCGTCTCCCATACGAAAACCGATTTTTAACACACGGGTATATCCGCCCGGACGATCGGCCACTTTGGGCGCAATCACCCTAAAAAGCTCGGTTACAGCTTCTTTGGTCTTCAAGTAGCTGAATACCATGCGCCGTGAATGGGTGGTGTCTTCTTTAGACTTGGTAATCAGAGGTTCTACATACACCCGCAAGGCTTTAGCCTTGGCCAAGGTGGTCTCTATTCGTTTATGTAATATCAAAGACGACGCCATATTGGCCAACATGGCCTTGCGGTGCCCGCTTTTACGCCCTAAGTGATTAAAAGATTTTCTATGCCTCATTTTTTTGTTGTTGTTGTGGTTTCCTTACTTTTTTCTCAATATTAAATGCAGTTACGTCCATTCCATAACTAAGTTTGAGTCGCTCCAAAAGCACATCAATTTCTCCTATGGATTTTTTGCCGAAATTGCGCATTTTTAACAAATCCGCACGTGTATACGACACTACGTCGGCAAACACGTCTAACTCGGCTGATTTAAGGCAGTTTAAGGCGCGTACAGAAAGGTCCATATCCGAAACTTTGGTAAGTAGAAGTTGGCGCATCCTGAGTGACTCTTCGTCTAAGTCACTGGTTATTACATCAGGCGTCACTTCCATGCTGATCTTTTCGTCCGAGAAAAGCATAAAATGATGGATAAGGATTTTGGCGGCCTCTTTGAGGGCTTCCTTAGGGTTAATCGACCCGTCTGTGGTAATCTCTATATTCAACTTCTCATAGTCGGTTTTTTGTTCCACACGAAAAGGATCCACAGAGTATTGCACGTTTTTGATGGGCGTGTAAATGGCATCGATGGGAATCAACCCAAAGGGGGCATGGTCGGGACGGTTTTCCTCTGCGGGAATATAACCCCGTCCTTTGCCAATGGTTAATTCTATGGATAGCCTCACTTCCGGCGACATCTTGCATATCACTAATTCGGGATTTAACACCTTGAAAGACGATAACTGCTTAAAAATGTCATCGGCAGTAAATTGCTCCTTGTTGGCAATGGTGATTGCTACATGTTCGCTGTCGTAGTCTTCCACCATGTTTTTTAGACGCACCTTTTTCAAGTTCAGGATAATCTCTACTACGTTTTCGATTACGCCCGGAATGGTTGCAAATTCATGGTCTACCCCCTGAATCTTGACGGAGGTAATGGCATAGCCCTCCAAAGAGGAGAGTAAAATACGACGCAAGGCATGCCCCACCGTGATCCCGTATCCGGGTTCCAGAGGCTTGAACTCAAAGCGACCAAAGGTGTCGGAAGCTTCGAGCATGATTACCTTATCAGGTTTTTGAAATGCTAAAATTGCCATATGAAAGTAAATTGATTGTTATTTAGAATACAATTCCACAATTAACTGCTCGTTGATGAGCTCGGGAATCTCTGTACGGTCGGGATAATTCAAGAATTTTCCGCCCACTAAATGGGCATCCCATTCTATCCAAGGATATTTGGACCCGCTGCGCGAAATGTTGTTTTGAACCACCTCAAGGTTTTTGGAACGCTCGCGTACGCCTACCAAATCTCCGGGCTTTACCAAAGCCGAAGGAATATTGCAGATGTCGTTATTCAGCATAATGTGGCTATGGGTTACTAACTGACGCGCAGCAGCTCGGGTGGGGGCAATCCCCATGCGGTATACAATGTTGTCTAAGCGGCTCTCCAGCAAGAAAAGCAGGTTCTCGCCCTTGCGTCCTTTCATGCGGGATGCCTTATCGTAAAAGTTCCTGAACTGACGCTCCAAAAGCCCGTAAGTTGATTTAACTTTTTGTTTTTCTTTTAACTGGATACCATACTCGGAAGCTTTTTTCCGCTTTTTGGCCAAACCGTGTTGTCCGGGAGGATGATTTTTACGTTCAAAATTTTTGTCGGGGCCAAAAATAGGCTCTCCAAATTTGCGGGCTATCTTTGTCTTAGGCCCGGTATATCTTGCCATGTTTTTCTATCAATTTAAGGGTTTAACAGCTTATACTCTACGACGTCCTTTGGGACGACAACCATTGTGCGGAAGCGGGGTTACGTCTACAATTTCGGTAACTTCTATACCGGCTCCGTGAATCGTACGGACGGCAGATTCGCGACCTGCCCCCGGACCTTTTACGTAAGCCTTTACTTTACGTAGACCTAAATCATAAGCAACTTTTGCGCAATCGTCGGCAGCCGTTTGGGCGGCATAGGGCGTGTTCTTTTTGGAACCGCGGAAACCCATTTTGCCCGCAGACGACCAACTGATTACCTGTCCTTCGCTGTTGGTAAGCGTAACAATCACATTGTTAAAAGTAGAAGAGACATGGGCCTGTCCGTAGGCATCCACTTTTACTACTTTTTTCTTGTTTGTAGTTCCTGTTTTCTTTGCCATAATCTAATTATTATTTAGTTGCTTTTTTCTTGTTAGCCACCGTTTTCTTGCGTCCCTTACGGGTGCGGGCGTTGTTTTTGGTGGTTTGTCCGCGCACGGGCAGGCCAATACGATGGCGAATACCCCTGTAGCAGCCAATATCCATTAATCGTTTAATGTTCATCTGAACAGACGAACGCAATTCTCCTTCGATTTTAAATTCGTCGGCTATCATAGTACGAATGGCGGCAATCTGGTCATCGCGCCAATCCTTTACCTTGATGTCGAAATCTACGCCGACCTTGGTAAGGATGCGCTGAGAAGAACTGCGCCCTATCCCGTAGATATAGGTTAAACCTATTTCTCCGCGTTTGTTTTTTGGTAAGTCAACTCCGGCTATACGTGCCATAATTTATTTATTGTCTTTATTTTAGTTATACAATTGATTATCCTTGACGCATTTTGAACTTGGGGGTCTTTTTGCAAATGACATACAAACGACCTTTTCGTTTCACGATTTTACAATCTTCGCTGCGCTTTTTAATGGATGCTTTTACTTTCATATTTGTGTTAATTACTATTTATATCTGAAAGAAATTCTTCCTTTCGTCAAATCATAAGGAGACATTTCTACCCTAACCCTGTCGCCGGGGAGAATCCGGATGTAGTTCATCCGCATTTTTCCGGAAATATGAGCGATAATCACATGTCCGTTGTCTAACTCGACTCTGAACATGGCATTTGATAACGCTTCTATAATGGTGCCGTCCTTTTCGATGGCGTTTTGTTTGGGCATATAATTTAATCCTTAAGCCTGATATGTATTATAATATTCATCAATAAAATCAAAAGTTGATAAGATTTCGGGTTTTCCGGAGCGAACCACTACAGTCAGCTCAAAATGAGCCGAGTTTTTATGATCCGCTGTTTTTAGGGTCCAACCATCCTCTTCCAAGTAGACCGAACTGCCGCCGGCATTGATCATGGGCTCTATGCAGAGTACCATGCCATCGGTCAGCTTCTTGCCTTTACCTTGACGCCCGTAGTTAGGCACATCGGGTTTTTCGTGCAGGTTGGTTCCTATGCCGTGGCCTACCATTTTGCGCACTACGGAAAATCCGAGCGGCTCTACGTAGTTTTGCACGGCGGCGGAAATATCGCCGACCCGGTTTCCGGCTACTGCCCGGGCAATGCCCTTGAACAGCGCGTCGTGGGTAACACGCAAAAGCTGTTTGTCCGGAGGAGCAAGCGTTCCTACCCCAAAGGTATAGGCCGAATCTCCGTAATAGCCTTTATAGCGCGTTCCGCAGTCTATGGACACCACATCGCCCTCCTGTAATGCGTAATCCGATGGAATCCCATGGACTACGGTACTGTTAAGCGATACGCACAAGGATGCGGGAAAACCGTCATAACCCAAGAAGGCGGGCTCTGCCCCGTGGTCGCGGATAAAGGTTTCGGCTATTTGGTCCAAGGCCTTGGTGGTAACACCGGGCGCTATATGCCGTCCTATCTCGGCCAGGGTTTTAGAGACCAACAGCGCGTTTTCTTTGAGCAGCGCTATCTCCTCCCCGGTTCTAATCTTTATCATTCAAAGAACTTTAGTCAAGGCAAACCGTTGTTACACGCCCGCACGGCCTTTCATACGTCCCGTTTTCATCAGACCGTCGTAATGCCGCATAAGCAGGTGGCTTTCGATTTGCTTCAAGGTATCCAATACCACGCCCACCATAATCAACAGGGAAGTTCCGCCGTAAAAATAGGCGAAAGCGTCGATTATGCCGAGCTTCATGGCAAATGCCGGTAAAATCGCTATAATACCCAAACAAATCGAGCCGGGCAGCGTAATACGCGACATAATGGCATCCAAGTATTCGGCTGTTTTCTTTCCGGGTTTGACGCCGGGAATAAAACCTCCGTTCTTCTTCATATCTTCTGCCATGTTGGTGGGATTTACCGTTACCGCTGTGTAGAAGTAGGTAAAGGCCACAATCATGAGGAAAAATATAAAGTTGTACCAAAATCCGACAGGGTTGCTCAACGTAGCGGCTAATCCACGTGTTGCTTCAAATCCGGATAACATCATAGGAAACATCATCAGCGCTTGGGCAAAGATAATGGGCATCACACCGGCTGCATTAATCTTTAGCGGAATATACTGACGAACACCGCCATATTGCTTATTGCCCACAATGCGTTTGGCGTACTGTACGGGAATCTTGCGGACTCCTTGAACCAAAGCAATAGTAGCTGCAAAGACGAAAAACATGACAATGAACTCAACAATCAACATGAGCGCGCCGCCGGTAGTCTGACTCAAGCGCGAAGTAATTTCGGCCATCAAAGACTGGGGCAATCGGGCGATGATGCCCACCATAATGATTATGGATATCCCATTACCTAGGCCGCGGTCTGTAATGCGCTCTCCCAACCACATGATAAACATAGTGCCTCCGATTAATACCAGAGTAGCAAACAAATTGAACGAAAATCCCTGCATGAGGAATGCGGAAGCAGGCAACTGCATATGCAAATTAGTCAGATAGGCAGGTCCCTGCAACGCAAGAATCCCGATGGTTAAATATCGGGTTAATTGATTCATCTTCCGGCGACCACTCTCTCCCTCGCGCTGCAAACGCTGGAAGTAGGGGAACATGATTCCCATAAGCTGAATCACGATAGATGCGGAAATATAGGGCATCACCCCAAGGGCAAATACCGAGGCGTTTCCAAAAGCCCCTCCGGAGAACATGTCGAGCAATCCCAACAATCCCCCCGAAGCCTGACTCCTTAGAGCGCCCAACTGGGTCGGGTCAATGCCGGGCAATACCACAAAACTGCCGAGGCGATATACCAAAATAAGCAAAGTGGTATAAATAATCCGCTTACGCAGTTCCTCTATCTTGAAGATGTTTTGTATGGTCTCAATAAACTTTTTCATTGCGGTTAGATTTTAGTCGCCGTTCCCTCTTGGGCCTCAATGGCTGCAATGGCCGCTTTGGAAAAAGCATGGGCCGTAACGTTCATCTTAACGGAAAGGACTCCGTTCCCCAAAATCTTCACACGGTCATTTTTGGATATCAATCCCGACTCGATTAAGGTTTCGACCGTAATCTCGGTCGCTCCGTTTTTCTCGTGTAAAGCCTGCAATGCGGAAATATTAATGGCCTTATATTCAACTCTATTTATATTGTTAAAGCCAAATTTGGGCAGACGGCGCTGCAAGGGCATTTGCCCCCCTTCAAAGCCAAGCTTGCGGGAGTAACCCGAACGGGACTGGGCGCCTTTATGCCCGCGCGTAGAAGTGCCCCCGTGTCCGGAACCTTCTCCACGTCCGATTCGTTTTTCCCGATTTATAGCACCCGCTGAGGGTTTTAAGTTATGTAGCTTCATATCTGTTTCTTTTTTAGTTGATTTCTTCCACTTTTACCAAGTGTAATACCTTATCTACCATGCCTTTTACCACCGGGGTTACTTCTAATTCCACAAAGTGATTAATCCTGCGGATACCCAAAGACTCCAAACTGGCTATTTGGCGTTTGGTAGCGCCGTTTTTACTTTTTACCTGTGTAATTTTCCATGTTGCCATAATATGCTCCTTAACCATTAAATACTTTATTCATAGGAACTCCGCGTACGCCGGCCACCATGTAGGCATCCCGCATTTCCAACAAGGCGTGTACTGTGGCCTTTACCAAGTTGTGGGGATTGGACGACCCTTTGGACTTGGCCAATACGTCCTGTATCCCCGCGCTCTCAAATACCGCACGCATGGCGCCTCCTGCCTTTACCCCCGTACCGGGAGCCGCAGGCTTCATGAACACGCGGGCGCCGCCAAACTTGGCCTCCTGCTCATGGGGAATCGTGCGCTTGTTTAGGGGAACCTTCACCAAATTCTTTTTGGCGTCTTCAATGCCCTTGGAGATGGCAGAGGTTACTTCGCCGGCTTTACCCAAACCGTAACCTACTATTCCGTTCTCGTCGCCCACCACCACAATGGCGGCAAAGCTAAAGTGACGTCCTCCTTTTGTTACCTTTGTAACCCGCTGGACTGCTACTAATTTGTCTTTTAATTCAAGATCGGTTGTCTTTACTTTTTTAATATTTGTGTTTGCCATACTTTTGTGCCTTTAGAATGTAAGACCACCTTCGCGGGCGGCGTCTGCTAAACTTTTTACCTGACCATGATACAAATATCCTCCGCGGTCAAAAGCCACTCGGGAGATTCCTTTTTCGAGGGCGCGTTCGGCGGCTAACTTGCCTACCAATTGGGCCACTTCGACTCTGGCTTTGCCTTTTACGGCTTCTACCAAACCTTTATCTGCGGACGAAGCCGAAGCAAGGGTTATGCCCGCCGCATCGTCAATCAGTTGTACATATATCTGTTTGTTGCTCCTGTAAACGGCCATTCTGGGGCGTTCGGACGTACCGGATATACGTTTGCGTATACGGTATTGAATACGTTGTCTTCTTTCTATTCTACTCATTGCCATAACAAATCCTCCTATTATTTAGAACTTGCCGATTTACCGGCTTTACGACGAAGTTTTTCGCCAACAAACTTAATACCTTTTCCTTTATACGGCTCGGGCTTGCGCAGCGAGCGAACCTTGGCGGCCACCATACCCAACAATTGCTTGTCGTGGCTTTTGAGGGTTAAAACCGGATTGGCTCCTTTTTTGAAGACTTCCGCAGTAGCCGTAATTTCGGGGGGCAAAAGCAGATGTATATCGTGGGCATAGCCCAAGTTGAACTCCAAAACTTGACCTTTGGCCTCTACGCGATAACCCACGCCCACCAATTCCTGCTTGGTGGTAAATCCGGTAGAAACGCCCACAACCATATTGTTAATCAAGGCGCGGTACAAACCGTGCATAGACCGGTGGCGGGGCTGGTCGGTGGGACGACTTACTTTAATTTCAGTTCCCTCCACGGTAACGCTGATATCCGGGTCCACCTTTTGGGACAAGGTACCGAGGGGGCCTTTAACCGTAACCACATTGGCAGCGTCTACCCTAAAGGTAACTCCTAGCGGCAGGTTTACAGGTGATTTTCCTATTCGTGACATGTTGTTGATTGATTAATGTACGTAACATATTACTTCGCCGCCCACGTTAAGGTCTTTAGCCTCTTTGTCGGTAACTATCCCCTTGGAGGTAGACAGAACGGCAATGCCCAAACCGTTCAACACGCGGGGGAGTTTGTCCACTCCGGCATAACGGCGTAATCCCGGGGAACTTACACGCTCTAAACGCTTGATTGCAGGACGCTTGGTCTCCGGATGATACTTGAGGGCTATTTTAATGGTGTTGAAAGGCTGGCCATCTATGAGCTTATAGCTGAGGATATAGCCTTTTTCGTGCAAGATGCGGGTAAGCTCCTGCTTCATTTTGGACGCGGGAATTTCCACCACCTTGTGTCCGGCGGCTACCGCGTTTCGAATCCTTGTCAGAAAGTCTGCTATTGGATCAGTCATGATAATTTTGTTTTAGTTGTTAATTCGGCGCCCGCATGAGACGCCCGATATCCAATAAATTATATAATGTTGCTTTTTACCAAGAAGCTTTGCGTACGCCGGGAATCAGACCATGGCTCGCCATCTCGCGGAACTGAATCCGGCTGATGCCAAAGATACGCATGTATCCCTTGGGCCGGCCGGTGATTGAACAGCGATTGTGCAGGCGAACGGGGCTGGAGTTTTTGGGCAGTTTTTGTAAAGCCTGCCAATCTCCGGCCTCCTTCAAAGCCTTTCTCTTCTCGGCATATTTGGCGCACATTTTTGCGCGTTTTACTTCGCGCGCTTTCATCGATTCTTTTGCCATTATTTAATGCTCATTAACGATTTATATTACTTCTTGATGTTACGGAAAGGCAGTCCGAATTCGCGAAGCAGCGCAAAGGCTTCTTCGTCTTTATCGGTAGAGGTGACAAAAGTCATCTCCATTCCAAAGATTTTGGTTATCTTGTCTATGTCAATCTCCGGAAAAATAATTTGTTCCTTGATTCCCAGCGTATAGTTTCCATGACCGTCGAATTTCTCGGCAATGCCTTTAAAGTCGCGAATACGGGGCAAAGCTATGGAAATCAGCCTATCTAAAAACTCGTACATCTTGGCGGCGCGGAGCGTAACTTTTACGCCAATCGGCATACCCCGACGCAGCTTAAAGTTTGAAATATCCTTCTTGGAAACCGTCTGCACAGCCTTTTGTCCGGTAATCACAGCCAATTCGCTTTGGGCAACCTCTATCAGTTTTTTATCGCCGGTAGCCGAGCCTACGCCTTGGTTAACCGTGATTTTAACTAATTTGGGCACTTGCATGGGACTGGTATACCCGAACTCTTTAATCAACTTGGGCATAATCTCTTCCCTGTATTTCTTTTGCAAAACGGGAACATACCCTTTTGCCACCACTTGGGCGCCTTGGGGTTTGGCCGCTTTGGGAACCTTATCTCCGCCCTTGGGCGCTTTGTCCCCACCTTTAGGCGCTTTATCTTTAGTATTTGCCATTATTTAATCTCCTCTCCGGATTTTTTTGCGTAACGAACTAATTTACCTTTATCACTCAGCCGGCGGCCAATGCGGGTCGGCCCGCCTTTGGAAGGGTCTACCACCTGTAAATTAGACAGATGAATAGCTGCTTCTTGCTTGATAATACCGCCTTGAGGATGTTTTGCATTAGGTTTGGTATGTTTGCTTACCAAGTTAACGCCCTCTACAATAGCGCGGTTTTTGTCTACCCGCACTTCTAAAACCTTGCCGGTTTTGCCGCGATCGTCTCCGGCGTTCACAAACACCGTATCGCCTTTCTTTATGTGCAATTTTTTACTCATAATCAACTACATATTAAAGCACCTCGGGCGCTAAGGACACAATTTTCATATAATTATCGCGCAACTCCCGAGCTACGGGGCCAAAAATACGGGTTCCCCGCAGTTCGCCTTGGCTGCTGAGCAACACACAAGCGTTGTCGTCAAAACGAATATAGGACCCGTCCGAACGGCGAACTTCTTTTTTGGTGCGAACAATCACCGCCCTAGAAACAGTGCCTTTCTTGGCATCTCCGCCGGGCATGGCGCTCTTAATGGTTACCACTATTTTGTCTCCAATACCTGCGTAACGGCGGCGGGTTCCTCCCAGCACACGGATACAAAGAACCTCTTTTGCTCCGCTGTTATCGGCCACCAATAAACGTGATTCTTGCTGTATCATGGCTATTTAACTTTTTCTACGATTTCTACTAACCTCCAGCACTTGTTTTTGCTCAGAGGCCGGGTTTCCATTATGCGGACGGTATCGCCCTCGCTGCATTCGTTTTTCTCGTCATGAGCAACGAATCGGGTGGTTTTATTTACGAACTTGCCGTAAATAGGATGTTTCACTTTACGTCTTACGGCAACCACAACGGACTTCTCCATTTTGTTGCTGACCACCGTTCCTATTCTTTCTTTACGAAGATTCCTTTCCATGAACGATTACTTTTTTGTCCTGCTTAGATTCGATTTCACTTAACACAGTAAGCATGCGGGCAATATTGCGGCGTGCTTTCTTTAACTTCGACATGTCGTCGAGTGGGGAGACGGCGTGGGTCATACGCAGACGGGCAAGGCTCGTCTTCTCGGTCTCGATGCGCTCACGCAGGTCTTTGGCGGATAATTCTCTTATTTCGGGTGTTTTCATTTGACTACATTGTTTTATTCTGCATAATCTCTACGTATCACAAACTTGGTGACCACGGGTAGTTTTTGTGCACCCAAACGAAGGGCCTCTTGGGCCACTTCCAAAGGAACACCTTCAGCTTCAATAATAATACGACCGGGAGTTACCGGACATACGAATCCCTCGGGAGCGCCTTTACCTTTACCCATACGCACTTCTGCGGGTTTTTTGGTAAACGGCTTGTCGGGGAACACGCGAATCCAGATTTGGCCCTCACGCTTCATGTAACGTACTACAGCCTGACGGGCAGCCTCAATCTGTTGGCCGGTCAGCCAGCAAGATTCTGTGGTCTTAATCCCAAATGAGCCGAAAGACAATTGATTACCTCGCTGGGCAATCCCCTTCATACGGCCTTTTTGCTGCCTCCTAAACTTGGTTTTTTTTGGTTGTAACATTTGTTTTGTTTAACGTGTAACAATAACGTAAATATTTTATTTTTTGCTTTGGTGCTGTGGTAAGAACTCTGCAATATGCTGTATTTCAGCGCACTAAATCTTCATCTTCAACAAATTGCGGGTTGCAAAGTTATACTATTATTTCTGAGATACAAAAATTTATCCACATTTTTTCCACTTTTTGTCAAAATTCCCTCCTCTGCACCCGGTCCATCATGCGCATTGTGTTGCCGCCCCATATCTTAGCGATTTGGTCGTGGGTATATCCCCGCCGCAGGAGTTCAACCGTAATATTCTTCATCTCCCCCATGTTGCTGCAACCCGCTACCCCGCCTCCGCCGTCAAAATCGGAGCCGATTCCCACGTAATCAATACCCACTAATTTGACGACGTGGTCAATATGGTCTACAATGTGCGTAACATTAACCTCTTCTCTGGGCTGCGAAGAGAGGAAAAAACCGGCGATACCCACTTGAATCATTCCGCCTTTGGCGGCAATGGCCACAATTTCTTCATCGGTTACATTGCGCGTACTGTTAAAGAGGGATGAGACTCCTGTATGGCTCGACATAATGGGATAGTCGCTTAGAGCGGCGGCCTCCAAGACGCTCGCTTTGGAAGCATGAGATACATCTATCATCATGCCCAAACGATTCATCTCTTTAACCACTTCCCTGCCAAAAGGAGAGAGGCCGCCATGTAGTTGAATCGTGTCGCGATGAGAGTCGCAAATGTCGTTGTTGCCATTATGACAAAGGGTCATAATCTGTACGCCCAAGTCGGAAAAATATTGCAATTTAGAGAGGTCGGTGCCTATGCAATAGCCATTTTCTATCGCCAGCACCATGGCAGAGCGTCCATCTTGTTTGATGCGCCGCATATCGTCTGTATGGTAAGCAATCTCTGCCTCTTGAGCATGTTCCCGAACATAATCTTGCAGTCCTCTTATTTGGAGGTCTACATTTTCAAACGCGCTCTGACGCCCTTCTTCTGTACGCGGGCCTTGCGAGACAAATGCGGCAAAAAAGGCTACGTCTAACCGCCCTTCTTTCATCATCGGAAAAGAGACCTGTCCGGGCCCTCTGGTGGGACGGTTGGGGAAATTGATTCTTAAAGAGGTGTCGTTGTGCGTATCTATGGATACAAAGGTATTGTGCAGCGAATCGGCAACAGCCATCAGACGCTCGTCCTGTCCCTTTAGGATGAACACCAAAAAGGAACAAAGGGTAAATAGAGTAAATCGTTTCATATTGATTATGGGTTAAAATGTTTGTTAATATCTTGCCGCTTTGCCTCGGTCGGGCATGGAGTTGTGTATAAATTCGCGGATGTCCTCGTTGGCCTGTTGCAGGTCGGGATAGCGCAGGTACATCATGTGGCCGCTGCGATAGCCTCTAAACGAAAATCGCTCTTGAAATTTGCCGCCCTTGTCCATTTGCCAAAAGTTGTATTGACCGCTAAAGTAGTCGCAGGCCCCGTCGTAATATCCTGCTTGAAGCATAACATGCAGCCACGGATTCTGGGCCACAGCCCTCATCAAATCGTTGCCCGTATTGTTGCCTTCTGTATTCCAAGGTCTCACCGGTCCCGAAACATAATACTGAAGGTCTGTTTTGTATTTGAGGTTGTTGGCAAAGTAATGGTTGATGGCCGGAGTAAAGGCTTGATTCCACGCCACCATCTCGGCGTTGTATTCGGGACGCTCGCCTCCGTCCACCACATCTTTGCCTCGGTAGCGCGAATCAAGACGCCCCACGGTGTATCCCTCGTCGCGTAGAAGTTCTTTCCAAAAGAAGTTGGTGGAAATGGTCAAGTTGTAGTTGATGATTGCTTCTTGGGAGATGCCCGAATAGCGCGAAACGCGGCGGGCGATTTCTGTCCGCCTTTGCTCCGGCAGCGAGCCGCCCCATGCCAATGCGGGTATGTATTCTTCTATGGTGAAGCGTTCCACTTCGGGCAATACCTCAAGCAAATCTTTTTGCTGAAGGTCGGCGGGAAGTTTTTTGTGGTACCACGCGGTGGCGGCCATATAGGGCAAAAAGATGGCTTCGCGCACCGGCCCGTCTCGGCGCAGGCCCAAGTCGGTGGCCGATACCAGCACGACCCCGTTCAGGAAAATGTTCTCCCGACTTTGCAGCGCCATGGCAAGCCCCGACACGCGGGTGGTTCCGTAGCTCTCCCCAATCAAGAACTTGGGAGACGTCCACCTGTTGTAGCGGGTGATAAAAGTGCGTATCCAGCCCGAAAGGTAGGCAATATCTTCGTTCACGCCAAAGAAATAGCCGCGGTCAACGCTCTTGTCGAGTATGCGGGAATAGCCGGTATTGACCGGATTAACAAACACAATATCTGCAACATCAAGCAGTGAATAGGGATTATTCTCCGTCCCGTAGGGCATTATGGGATAACCCTCCTCATCAATCTTGAGCTTTACCGGCCCCGTGTATCCCAACTGCATCCACAGCGAGGCGGCGCCCGGCCCCCCGTTGAAAGAGAAGACAAGCGGACGCATGCTGCGGTCGCTGATGCCGTCGCGCTCGTAATAGGTGAAGTGGACAGCCGCTATAGGCTTGCCGTCGAGGTTCCACACCGGCATCATTCCCGTAGTGGCGGTATAGTCAAAACTGACCCCTTTAACGGTTGTCTTGTGTTTGGTAGATATTGCATCGTCCGGGTTAAATTCGATGCTCTGAGCATGAAGCAATCCGGTGCAGGCGGCAAAAACAAGGAGCGAGCGCATAAGTTTTTTCATATCAAGTCGTCATTTTTAGGTGGTTATGAATTATCCCGCAAAGATAGGAAAATATTGGTATGAATTTTGCCGCATTTTACCGATATTTGCAGTCCGTTTGTATGATTCGACGTCTGTATTACATATTTCCGCTGTTGTTGCTCCCCTTTCTTTGTCCGGCTCAAGGGGTGGTGATGCGGTATGTTATCGAGAACAACGATACCTTATTGGTAGGTTCTCTGAATCCGGTATACGTGTTTAACCGTCCCCAAAACCAAAAAGATAAAAACTGGGGGGAATATTACCGCATTGTCTATAATTTTAACAAGGCCTATCCCTATGCCCTGCTGGCCGCCAAAAAAATCACCGAAATTGACAACGTGTTAGACGCCAAGCCGCGTACCGCAAGAGAAAAGGAGAGACTTATCAAAGAGTTTGAGAAACAGTTGTTCAAAGAGTTTGAAAAGCCCCTCCGCAACCTTACCTTTAATCAAGGCCGTATGCTACTCAAACTAATTGACCGAGAAGTCGGGCAAAACTCGTATTACATCATAAGGGGGTACCGAGGGGGTGTTACTGCCGGATTCTGGCAGGGCATCGCCAAGCTCTTTGGGGCCGATTTAAAAAAGCCCTACGACAAATACGGAGACGACAAAGTGCTGGAAGAATTGGTGCTGATGTACAAAGAAGGCTCTTTCCCTTATTTGTACGCTTCGATTTTTGGGCGATAATGCCGCGCGCCGCCTTTACAAACTCCAAGACGCGCCCACACAGAACTCTCGAGGCCTCAATTTCCATGAGTACACAACGCTGCTGAACTCTCTGTAAGAAGCGCGGGTATAGTATTCATGGTTGAAGATGTTTTTTAAGTCAAGGCGAAATTGCACTTTTTTGTAGCTGAGCGAAAGAGCGGCATCGCCAAAAACCCCCTGCGTATAGCTGCCGGGAACAGTTTCATTGGCATAATGTTCCGCACTGACTTGGGCGTAGATGCGCGAAGAAAACGCCACCGTTGTTTTAAGGCTGTGCTGCAATTGCCGCAGCGGGTCTCCCTTTTGTTCGCTTCTCCTTATTACTAAATTGTTGCTACTTAGCATTGCGTTATACTCTATCTGCGAATTTTTGGCAAAGTTCAAGGCTAACCTTGGAGTAAGGCTCCATGAGTTGTTCTGATAGTATACCGGAACATTCTGTTGCACCACTTCTGTAGAAATGACGTTGTGTCCCAGAGAGAGGCCGGCGGTAAGACGCAGGTCGGGAAACCTTTTGGTGATTCCCAAAGTCGCCGTCAAGAGATTCGATGGCGTATGTTTTTCGTACAGCCGACTAAACATATATATATCAATTAATTCTCTATGAGATAAATAGTTTCTGAAACCGGAACTGTAGCCACCTCTTAAAAACGCCATCAGTCCCATGGCGCTGCGATAGGTGAGGCTAAGGCTGTAGCTGTTTCGCAGCCGGTAGGGGAGATGGTCTAAACCTTGGTCAAATTGACGGTAGTTGCGCATAATATATCCGGTATGCATTAATGATACCCCCTCAAGGGTCGTTTCACGCCGATAGGCGCCCCTTAACTCCCAATTTGAAGACATTGTCCAATTTGCCGATAATGAAGGACTTACATAGAAGCGATGGTACAGCGCCGTTTGAGACCAATGATAACATATCGGAAATTTAGAGGTTATTTGGATATCTCTTCGCAGGTTAAACTGCGCACCCGGCTCTAAGTAAGGCTCCAGCGTCAACATGCGCGTATCGTTGGAAAGGGCAAGTTCCGGCAGCGCATTCCCCATTCCGGTAAGTTCAGAGGTCAGGTGCCGGTTCCCCAACCTCACTCCTGTGTTTAGCGTCAAGTTCCACTTTCCGATACGTTCCTGCAATTCTGCCGCGACCGATGCCTGCAAGTCCCGTAATCCGACTTCTTGCCTTAACGACGCCGGCTGTTCGCCTTCCCGCACATCGCCTTCCCACACAGACAAAGATTGGGGCAACTGATTGTAAGCTAATTCTGAGCCTAATTTAACCACGCGGGCGCCTAAACGCTTCATCCATGTAAAATCATTTCTCAATGCTACTTTGGGAAGATTAAAGTGTTGTTCCAAGGGCAATACCCCAAACAGCAGGGAACGCATACTGTTCCACTCTCCCTTTATTTCAACCTTGTCTTCCAGAAAATAGGCTTTGGTGTTTGCCTGTACGGTTAATTCCAGTCCCCATTGGTCTGTTTTTCGTTCATTCCAAAACGATTCGTTGATTATCACATCGGAGGTATTGGGCAAATAGTAAGTAGTTGCCACACTCCGATTGCTCTCCTCCCTGTCGAACAGATAATTAGCTTTCATCCTAAGCTCAAGGTCTTTGCCCAAACCGGTAAGGTGATTGGTGGCTACCATTTGGGAGTGGTTAAACAGGCTGCGGGACTGGGAAACGGGCGGAGGGGTATTGGCCGGAGCAAAGAGGTTTTGCCCTTCGGACGGTTGAAGCACAATCACCCCCGCGGCGCTGCCAAAGGTAAGAAGCTCCCGCGCCACCTCTTCCCCCATATTGTTTGATTTGTACAGATGTAGCGATTGCCAATTCCCCGAAAACTGCGCTCCCATCAGTCGGGCCGACCATAAAAGAGGCCACACCCCCGCTCCGGCATCGGCCGTGAACATCCAAGTGCTTTTGTAGGCATCTTTGAGCTTTAGGTTGATGGCCGCCTGCGAGGAAAACTCCCTGTTTTGGAGAACCTGCACCGATTGATGATGCTCCAGCACCTCCGCAACCGAAAAGGCCTCCGCCGGCAGGTTTCTCACCGCTACGCCGTACCCTCTGCCCATAAGGTCTCTATTCTCTATGTAAAGATGGCTGATTGCCTCTCCTTGATAACGAATCTGTCCGCCGGCCCCCACGCTAATTCCCGGCAAATGGCGCAGCACATCGCCGATACTCCTGTCCTCCACCCCCGCATAGGCAGGAAGGTAGTAGCGCACCGTATCACCTGTCAAGCTCATTTCGGGGGCTCGAACAAGCACCTCGCGCAACACAAAGGTTTCGGGCGTCATTTCCACCGTTAAAGTCTGATTAAATGGTGGCCCGACAGGATATATCTCCTTTTTGAAACCCATGCACGACAACTCCACCCGCAAAGAGTCGCCGGTTGCCGGAATCCTCAACCTAAAAGCGCCGTCTGCCTGTGAAATGGCAAAAGAGAGCAAATCGTTTCCGTGCAGCGGATAGAGACATATTGATACGCCTGCCAAAGGCTCCCGCGAACTCTTTTCCCACACCCTGCCCTCTATGATACTTGTGCTTTGGGCAGACAGGGAGCATGTAAACACAAGCAACCACATCAGTACAGTTATCCGCGCTACTCCGGTTTTATCTTGCATACCCGTCATTGAAGTGGGAAATTACCGCAACTCAATGGGGTTATAGGGGTGCGTAGGCATAACCATCTCGCTCCCGTCTCTTTGTCGAATCGTAATGCCCAAAGTACGCATTTGTTCGGATGGGTCAGCATGAGCCGCGCGCGCCTGCCTTAAAAATTGCTCGCGACTTATCTTTGGGTATGGCCTGCCGTTGCGCAGACTGTTTTGGAACTCCATGGCCACTTGAAAAATAAGCTGTTCCATCCCAATACAAGTGAAAATGTACTGTTTTTGAGTATCTTCGAGATGCAAAATCAATCCGGGAAGACCGCCAAATTGCATCGGTCCGTCTTGAATGGGTATCTCTGTGGTAAACCAAGCCACCCAGTCCCGTCCCCGAAATTGCGCTGTTGCCTTGCGGCATGGATAAGAAAGAATGGTACAGGTATCCTGTGTAATCATCCAATCAACTTGTGGAATTTGTTCGCTGTACGTATAACGGGTAGCCAATATCATATCAGATACCAAAAGCGTTTGTGTTCTATACTGTTTGGCCATGATGTAACCAACTCCGTTACGCAAGCCGGCTAAACTTGATAATATCTCTCCCATCTGCTTGCCTTGGTCAAACATACTGGACTGAAGGGAATCGCGGTAGTGTCTATTAAAACTGTAACATTTGGATGCATCTTTCCCTACATCCAAGTAAATCAAGTCAGTTTTAACGACGTTTTTGGCAGTATCCTCCATATAAGACATCTCATATTTAATGCGATAATCGGCCATGCCTAAAAACACCTGCGCAGGCAATGTCTGTAGGGTGGCGCACAATACAATAACAATAAAGAGATTTTTCATTTGATGATTGATTTTATATGAGTTCAGACCGGTTGAATATGTTGGGAGTTACCTCAATTCCCCTACAATAATAATCGGATTATCGTTGTCCGGCTCAAGGTGTGCCGGCCGGGTTTCAAAAAAATCATGTTCCACCACCATATAGCCATACTTGTCGCAGGTGACAGGTAATAATGATGACAGCCGCCATGGGTTTTCGAAGTCGGCAAAGTTGATTTGAGCGCCCATCACATTAATACTGTCAATTTTAAATACGTTCCCCTTCCTGTCGTATAGGGCAAAAAATACACGTTCAGCAATATATGGACCCACTCTGGGTGGTGTGCCGGAATATTCCAATCTGTCTTTAGAAAACACGATTCCTGCATTATAGGCCGAGATAATTCGACATCCGTTTCCCCCATCGGCCGCATGTTTCATTTTATTGGAAAGACGAAGGACGTAAAGTGGGCTAAGTTGGTTATTTTTAAACGTGAACAACGTGTCTGAGTAATCGTAGTTCAAAAGGACAATTTCATCACGATAAGATGTTATTGTTGCACCCGTATTGAGAAAGGAGTAGCTATAATGACCTCGATATTCTTCCATCTCTCCGGAGGGCAAAGAAATGGAGTGTGCGACAATGCCGGAGTCCGGAAACGGGCCTCCGGTAAAAGAGCGGCCGGCGTAGCGGAATCTGGGCAAACCATATATCCTCCCATTCATATAGTCTGCCGTCACAAACCTAAGGTCAACTTGGAGAGGCTCCAACGTCTCTCGATTTCTGATATCCATCCTATTAAGGCGAGGATGCGTATCATCTATATAGTACAAAATATGCTCATCTTCATCCACAAAGAACTTTTGGATTAAATTAAATTCTCCCGGTCCTCTCCCTGCTTCGGCTAATTTTCTGATGTGCTCCCCCTCCCTGCTAAATAAATGCAGAGACTGATTGGTGTAAATAACCAAGTATTGGGATGTTACATATATTTGGTCAGAGGTGGAAAGTAAAAAGTCTTCGCTTATCTGCACCACGGAAATATCCTTGAGGATATCGGTAATGTCGAGGCTGATAGATTGCTCAACCCTGTTTAGGTCAATAATGGGGATGGTTGTTGCGTTTCTACACGAAAAGATAAAGACACATCCCAGAAAAAGCAATGCTGTTTTTTTCATAGTTCATTTTTTTTAAAGTGAATTTAGGCAGGACAAAGGTAGCATAATTAAAAGCGAACCCCAAAGGTTTTATCCAACTTCTGAGACTCGCTTCAATTTGTGCTATCAATCAATCAATTGTTCCCATCAGTATCAATATCAATCCAGCAGGTACATGAATCTATTTGATTGAGGCAGATGCAGCAAATACAAGTACAACAGCAGATACATTGCTTGCAAGCGGGGCATATGCAACGGCCACCACTAACAATTTTCATCTCTCTGTTACAAAGAGTATTAGGATTATTTTTAAGTACATTTGTTTTCATAAGACTATAAATTTAAAAAAGTTAAATTGTTCGCCTACTCTATTGCAATTACAGCTTTTCGGCTTCCGCTGTTTTCTCCATTATCGCCGGAGAATATTCCTTGATTCAAGTTTCTTAGGAATATTTACGGTTTGTACGTTGCAAAAGATTGCTACCTTTGCGCCGTTTTTTGTGCTATATCTGTACAAACTTTAGAAATATAACAGGATAATCCTGTGTCTTAGGCGCCTTGGAGAACAGGGTTAGGTAATTTTGGTTTATAGACTTTGTGTTACCTTTCCCTGCGGGCGCCTTGGTTATCGCACTCCTGCCAACAGACGCACGCGATGGCAGGAGGCTAACGACTCAAAGTCATTTTTCCCCAGCGCCCAAATATCGGGCGCGATTATAGGGGACAATTTCCGTGGCTTGCTGTTCTGTCTACCCCCTTGAAGAGAAAACAGCAAAACGTATGATTCGGATACGGCA
>WRBG01000013.1 GCA_009784635.1 Bacteroidales bacterium
AGAATCATTCAATGCTAAAATCAAGTCTTTCAGAGCTTCCCTCAGAGGTGTCTCGGATATGAAATTCTTTCTTTTCAGACTTTCTAAAATCTATGCCTAAACACAGGGTTTTGCCGGTGAACCTGTATGCGGTTTTCTGCATAATGTAAAAGTAAATTGCCCCCCTAAGCGCGCTGTTCTAACGGGAAGCGGGGGAGGCATGTTGGGCACAAAAGTACAGCCTTTTCTTGAAACCAACAAATTTTCTTCCGATATTTGAATCCTAAAGTTGCATTTGTTAATTGAAACTACAGTCTTTTCGTATTTTTGTGGCGTTGAATCTATAAAAGAAATAGCCATGAATACAGCCGTGGAATGGCAAACCAAAGTCGCCCCCACCCCCTTAGAGCATCGCTTTAACTACCAAACGCCCCTGCTCTGCTTGGGTTCCTGCTTTGCCGCCGAAATGGGCGCCCGCATGGAGCGGTATCGGTTTCCGGTATCGGTGAATCCCTTTGGCGTATTGTATAACCCCGCCTCGATAGCCGCGGCGTTAGAGCGACTGCACAGCGGAACACCTTTTACGCCGGACGACTTGATTTGTTCTCAAGGGCGCTACGCCACCCTTTGGCATCAATACCGGCTTGCCCAACCCAACCCCGACCATTTCCTTGAGTCGGCCAATCAAAGTTTGGCCCAAGGGGCCTGCCTGCTTAAAGAAGCCAAGGGCATTATCGTCAGCTTGGGAACATCGTGGATATACCGGCACAAAGAGCGAAATATGATTGTCGCCAATTGCCACAAACTCCCCGCCAACCAATTTGACCGCCTCTTTCTCTCTCCTCAAGAGAGCGCCGCGCTGCTGGCTCCATGGTTGGAGGCATATCCAAACAAACAGTGGGTAATCACCTTAAGCCCCATTCGCCATTGGAAAGAGGGAGCCCACGGCAATCAAGTAAGCAAGGCGGCGCTGCTCTTGGCTATGGAGCAACTGTGTCATCAGTTTTCTAATCTCTACTACTTCCCTGCCTATGAAATCGTGATGGACGAACTTCGCGACTACCGGTTTTATGCTCCGGACATGATTCATCTTTCGCCCGCCGCCATAGATTACATTTGGGAACAATTTTGCGCCCATGCCATTGATTCTTCGTGTTATCCGCACATCAAGCAAGCAGAAAAACGACTCAAACAAGAAGGGCATCTGCCTATTTAGGCGCCAAGCGATACAGGACTACGGCGACTATGGCAAACAGCATATTGGGCACCCACAGAGCCACTAAGGGCGGCAAAACATCGCTGTGTACAAACATTTCGCTAAAACGCAAAAAGAGGATATAGGTAAAACTCAAGGCAATCCCGACTCCGATGTTCAATCCTATCCCGCCCCTCCGTTTTCTTGAGGAAAGGGCCACGCCCATTAAAGTAAGGATGAAGGCCGAGAAAGGCACGGCCAAGCGGGTATTCTTTTGAATTTGGGCGTATTTTACCCTGTTGTCTCCCCGCATTTTTAATTTTTCGATTTCTTGATTCAGTTCGTAATAATCAAGGGCTTCCACCGCACTTTTACGTTGTTTTAACTCCTGCACGGTCAGATTTAATACCGTATCTCTTCTTTGGCCCCGTTCAATGGTTTCGATGTCCCCGTCTATATGTCTGATGAAATATTGTTCAAGTCGCCAGCCCATAAAATTGGCGTCCCATACGGCCCTGTCTGCCGACAGCTTGGATACCAACTGATTTTCGGAAAAAGTTTCCAGAGTAAACCGGTTGGCCGTATTGTTCAAGGAGAAGAAGGATTCCATATAAACAAACTGATTGGGTTCCAACTGAAAATGTATGTTTCGGTTTAGGTTGTCAAAGGCCTTTTTCATATATTGCTCCTCAAAGGCCAAGCGGTTCTTATTGGCGGGAGGAATCACAAAGAGATTCAAGCTTAGACTCATCAACGCAATCACAAAGGCCGATATAAAGTAGGGTCGCAACATCCGGTTAAAACTGATTCCGCCCGATAACATGGCTATAATCTCGCTGTTGGACGCCAATTTAGAGGTAAAAAAGATAACCGTAATGAACACAAACAGGGGGCTGAACATATTTACAAAATACGGAATAAAATTGAAGTAATAGTCGACTATAATCGCCCTCAATGGAGCCTCCTTGGCTACAAAGTCGTCTATCTTCTCGCTGATGTCAAATATGATTACAATCCCTATAATCAATAGGATAGCAAAAAAATAGGTGGTTATAAACGTGCGGATAATGTACCGGTCCAATATGTTTAGCTTACACTTCATGTTCCTGTTTTAACACCTTGTTTGCAATTTTTGTACCATCCTGTCTTTCCAAGGGGCAAAAGTTCCGGCGGCAATCTGTTCGCGGGCCTGTTTCATCAACCACAAATAAAAGGCCAAATTGTGCTGACTGGCGATTTGCGGGCCTAACATTTCGGAGGCCACAAAAAGATGACGCAGGTAGGCCTTGCTGTAGGCAGCGTCTACAAACGAACAACCATCGGGGTCAATGGGTTCAAAAGCCGAGGCCCATTTTTGGTTTCTGATGTTAATTACCCCATTAGAAGTGAACAACATGCCGTTACGCCCATTGCGGGTAGGCATCACGCAGTCAAACATATCAATACCCCTTGCAATGGCTTCCAGCAAGTTCCAAGGCGTCCCCACACCCATGAGATAACGCGGCTTGTCCCAAGGGAGAATCGGATGTACCACCTCAATCATTTCGTACATCAGTTCTGTGGGTTCTCCTACCGACAAGCCCCCAATGGCGTATCCTTTGCAATCAAGCGCCACCGCGTGTTCCGCAGCCTCCCGCCTCAAATCGGGATAAATACAACCTTGAACCACGGGGAAAAATACCTGTCCATGACCGTAAAGCGGTTCTGTCCGTTCAAATCGGGCTATACCCCGCTCCAACCATTGCTGCGTGAGCTTCAGCGACTTTTTAGCATACTCATGCGTAGCGTCCCCGGGAGGACACTCATCTAAGGCCATCATGATATCGGCTCCTATGATTCGCTGGGTATCAACTACATTTTCGGGGGTAAACAAATGCTTGGAGCCGTCTATATGGGATTGGAAGGAGCAGCCTTCGGGCGTCAGTTTGCGTTTATCGGCCAAAGAAAAAATCTGAAATCCGCCGCTGTCCGTAAGAATGGGTCTGTCCCAAGAGCAAAATCGATGCAGTCCCCCCACCGCCTTCATAATGTCCATGCCGGGGCGCAGGTACAGATGATAGGTATTGCCCAAAATGATTTTGGCGTCTATATCCTCTTTTAAATCCCTATGAAGCACTCCTTTAACAGAACCTACCGTCCCCACGGGCATAAAGACAGGAGTGGGAATAAGTCCATGGTCGGTATGCAGCAGACCGCAACGGGCTACCGAATCCCTGTCCCGACTTGTAAGTTCAAACTTCATAGCGGTTTTGATTTAAACCGTCAAAGGTAGCAATTACCACCATACTTGCTTTCCATTTTCGTAAGTAAAAATTCGCTCTTCTATTCCCTTGGTATGATTACGCAATAAATATAAACCGTTGGATGGGCAGTTTTCAAAAATAAGGCGTGAACCGGTTGCTTGTTGTTTACCAAGAGATTGCCATTGACGATCATTCCAATAAAAGAGTTCGTAGTGATCTCCTATTTCAATTAGATTGCCGTCACTTCTAGGTATGTAATATATACGATTGATTGCTACCGGCTCGCCAAAATCCATGCCAACCCAATTGCCGCTTCTGTCAGGCGAGGAGTAAAAGGTTAATGCATTGCCGTCAAAAGCGCCCTCTTTTGTAAAACGCTCATCATCAGCGTCCCAATAATATCCAGGAGTGCCAATAATTTTCCCTCTGATTGGATTTGCAGATTCTTTTTCAAAAAAAACCAATTCGGCAATATTAGTACGCCCCAACGGAGCAGAAAAATATCTCCAATACCTGTACTTCACGGAATTGTCAAAAAAAACATCTTCTGCCGTAACGCCGTATTTGTCTATGGTATGAAACACGATAAAATTCTTGAAATCAGAATGATTGGATGCTTGAAACTGACCGCCCACAATGCGATCCATAACCGCGTATACGTGAGGTAAAACAGGATATTTTCTGTACAGGATCATGGTTTGTTTATTTTCAGTATCAGCCTTTATGGAAGTAACCTTTCCATTACAATCGACAATAAAAGGGTCGGCAATTGCCGCTATGCCCCTATTTGTCATACCAACAGGCAAATAGAGAACGTCTTTGCCGATATTCTTAAATGTTGCTTTGCCAAATGATCTTTTTCCCCAATTTACAATCGCCCAGCTTTTATTGTCAAACACCGATAAATATGCATATTTTGACTTACTGCTCTTAGATACTTTCATTTTAACGTCAACAGTCGACATGTATTCGTGGGTAACATCTTTTATGAACACATTACGGAAGATGTCAGGGACATATACGTCCGTGGCATTGATTTTTTCTATTTCCTTGTTGACAGAATATGTGTTCCGATAGATTTTTGCATAGATATAAAACGGTTTATGAGGAACTCCCGGGCGTTCCATGCTGCCTTCAAAAGCAATATTATTCCCAGTATTGTCAAAAAGTACATTCCAGCTATGTCCATAACCTCTGAATGGCCATTGCGGTGTGAAGTCTATCGCTACCGGTATACCCTTGCTTCTCATTACCGCAGCAGCAAGGCTATTGTAATCTTCGCAGAGACCATGAGGTATTTTGCTTAAAGTACTCATGCGCCTTATAGGTATTTCTGTTGGCAATCCTCTATCCCAGCGAGGCTTTACAAGGTCAATAAGTTCCATGTTTACAATCTCACACGCTTTTAAAGTGGAGTTTTGAAAAAGTTTACAATAGGATAACTTGTCTAAATTCTCAGTAGCAAAATTGTCGAAATCAAATCGCCAATCTTCTGTAATTAATTGTCCTTCGCAAACTTTATACGGCAACAAATATTCGCAAAATTCATCGAAGTTCAGATGTGTAGCCCATTTTTCGTTTTGCCAGACCGAAAACGCATGATCTATATTGGCAATCAAGTAATCTGAACTAATAAGTTGGGCATCACTTATCCGATTGAGATTATTTCTTGAATACTTCCCTTTTACTTCAGCAAACAGGCTGGATTTAGTCTCATTATCTGCATTTCGAGTAATGACAAAGAGAGAGTCCAATTCGTTGTAATATGTATCTAAATACGCTACGTTACTATACGAATAGTGACCGGGCATATTCCCAATAAGAAACAATGCCGCCCTGTATTTGAGCGGATCGTCCTTATAGTACTCCAGTGTTTTTTCCAGTTCTATACGGTTATTGCCGGCAAACTTTAATGCCCGCTCTACATGGGATGGATAGCGAGAACAAGCAATTGAAGCAATCGTCAAAAAAAAATAAAAAATATACTTTGTCATCATTAAAAATGTAAAATTTGTGGACGAATACTTAATTTGTTGGGTAAACTATTTCCTCAGCTTCTCGTTCTATATCTTTAATCAACTGTCGCATTTCTTTTTTGATTTTATATGTGGTATAGGACTTCACCTTTTCCTTTTTTTCAATAAGGATTGATGCCAGTTCGGATGCCTTGGCAATATCGCCGGTTTCGCTGTACAACTTCACTAAACTATACAGTGGTCGGAATTTGTTGGGCGTCATATTTGAAGCTAATCGATAGCAATGTTCTGCGTTTTCGAATTGTCCTAGTCCCTTGTAAGCATCTCCCAAATAACAAAAAACGTCCGTATCACTGAAATAACGACAAGCACGTTGTAGTACCGGAATACTTTGTTCGTACTCCTTTGCCCGCACAAGTTCAATTCCATAATTGTACAAAAAATAGGGATTGTTATCCAATTGAGTATAAAGCTCTGCATACTGCTCAATGGTGTTGTCAAAACTATGGAGATTAGTTTGGACAGTAAGATTTTTCCAACGGGAGAGTGATGATACAGTCGTAACAGAATAGCAGCAGAGAAGAATCGTTGCCAACAAAAAACAGGCAATAACGTACTTTTGTACTTTTAGAGGAACAGATAATGTAAATGGTTTTAAATCATTCCCTATAATCAATAACATCCATCCGGCAAGAACAGCTATCGATATCTCGTGAAAAGGGTATGAAAAACATGCACTACATGCCAATGCAATAAGCGATCCCATCGCACCTATTGCGTAGGGTGTACGGATTTGCTTGCGGTAATATATCAGTGTGCATCCTATGGTAAGAAGTAGTATTAAGCCAATTAATCCAGTTTCGGCAGTAATTTGAAAATATTCGTTAAAAGCTACTTGATTGATACCAGCCAGCCATTCCTCCTTTTCGTTTCCTGCACTTGAAGCAAAATAATCGGCTTGATACAAATTGTATTCCCTTGCAAATGTGTTAAATCCTACTCCTATCCATGGGTGATCCTTACATATTCCTAAAGTAATTTTATATATCAGCAGCCTTCCCTGTACTGACTCCGGTTTGAGGTGGTACATAGCTATACCTGCCATGCCGATAACTATGAGGATCGTTATCATAGAGAGTATCGATTTGATTTTTTTCGCGCAATTGAAAATTCTTGTAAGCCAATTATAACGGTACTCCGTTACCACAAGTGCTCCGATTAACATCCCCACCCAAGCCGCACGCGCCATGGTAGCGAGGATTGCCAAAATGCAGCATACGACAAATAACCAGCTGATTACGAACGATATTTTTTTTACATTTCTTTTGGAGTACAACAATATCGCTAATGCCATTGGAAAAATACAGGCTAAATAGTTGGCATAGACTCCCGAACTTAGAAATGAGCCGCTCGTCTTAAAGTTCCCTGCATGTACAGATAATATGTTAAAGGTTTGCAGCAGCCCCCAAACAGATTGCACAATACCCGACAACAATACCCCAAAGACGACCATTGGGATAAACGTAAATAAATTCGCCTGTTGTTTAGCCACTACATAAGAAAGCCCGCAGCAACATAACATACAAAACGGCAAATACCCTACTGGAAATCCAGAAACAACTATACTACTAATTGCCAAATAAGCAATTAATGCAAGAACCGCCATATCCAAAGCGGAAGTGTGGATTTCCCTCTGGTTCCAACACAAGCGAACACAAAACCAAAATAAGCTAATTCCTGATACAAAGCAAATGAAGTAATGCCCCGATGTTATAAAGAATTCGTTTCCTACATAAGCTAAGGAAAGACTCAAAGTAATAAATATGAAAGCAAAAATAATTCTCCAATTCATGTGATCATCATTTTTTCAACAAATTGTCTATTACATCCTCAATATTATATACTCTTCTTCTTTCGTAATTGACACCTCCATTAAAAACAACTTTTCCTGCTTTATCCAATATCATTAGATGCGGCACACCACGAATTTTGAATTGTGTCCAATAATCTGAATCCTCATCTGCCAGCAATATGGGAAAAGAATAGTTGATATGCCCTGCAATAGTTTTCACAATGCTTTCTCTTGTATCACTTTTGATTGGCAAATTAACCGCATAAAACATAATATCAGCTAGATGGTTGTACTTTTGATACACCCTGTCAAATTCCGGAAATTCGCGAAAACATATACCACATGAGGTTGTCCAAAAATCAAAAACCACAATTTTGCCCACATGGATTTCCGGAGTAACAACTTGACCTTCAATATTGTAAAAGATGTATTCAGCATATGTGTCGTGTGCAAGTTTGGCTTGCTGCACAGTTATCCATTGTCGATAGTCCGCAAATCCCTTATACCACCCATATACAAGAAACATCGTGTATATGCTTATCAAGACAAGTTGAAATACACGCTGTTCTCGTAATAAAAATACAAGATAATAGATGCCCACGCTACACAATGGTACTAATGTAAGAGGCAATGCACCAATAGAGCTTGATAACCAAGATTCTAAATTCAATAACATCACCGGCGCTACAAGAATCAGTGGGATGTATTTTTTTTGAGAGATATACCGATAGGCAATATATGGCGCTATGAGAAATATGATCCCGGTAGTCATGAAACTCAATGACCAAGAAGTGATATTACCTAACACATGTATGATTAAAGTGATAACGATCAGCACCGTTAAATAAACGGTCTTCGCCTTGCATTTTGAAAGAAAATAGCCTGCTGCATACCCTGCTAACATCAATACAAAGAATAGAGAAACTATTTTCCACAAACGTGGATCTTGAATATACCCACTTTCAAAACCATTCGAAAACCTAAATAATGCATACAGAACGACTGGCAATATGACCCATAAATAACTAATTTTCCTGCTTTCTACATTTATTGCTAATGAATACAAAAAAAATATTAGCAATAGAACCGTAGGATATGCTTGCTTATGTCCCCATAGAAAACAAAAAAGACACGACAACGAAGAAACAAGTATCTGATAAGTAGTCATTAACATGACTTGCTTGTTGCCATTTCTTTTTAAAATGCTCATGTTGTTTTTTATAAAGCCATACGTAATAATGACAATCTGCTTGACGTTTCACCAAAAACGCTCAATATATACACTCTTCTTAACATATTGAATTAGATACAGCTACAAACACGTACCGGTACAGTCAGTATTACCCGCAATTCCACACCCTCCATCTGTTACCTTACAACCACTGCTCTTTCTACAAGGGTTAAATGACCATATACAAGATATATCCCAATAACACTCACATGGTACTTCTGCATTTGTCGATTTTAGAGTAGTCCTTTGGAGTTCCACCCACCGATCAAACTCCTCATTCGTCAACCATGTGTGGGTATACCGATAAACATCTACGAAATCCCATCCAAGTTTATCCACAACTTCATAAGTCCATTCCTCGGAAAATCCAACAAACTTAATCCTTTCTTCTTTCGAAGAATAAATATCTGGGGTAATTCTTTTGAACAGTACAGTCAAATATTCTTTGTCCATTTCTGAAAATGTATTTAACCCCATTAAATATTGATATTTACTCTGATATATTTTCGTCTTTTGTTCAGGTGAAAAACTTAAAAAAAGCCCCTTCTGTTCGCCAAGACTAAGATTGAGTTTTGCGAGTTCATCTCTTGAAATGTCCGCGTATACGCTTTTAGTTTTTATCACCCAGTCATTTATTTTAGGGTCACAACTATAAAGCAGTTCATTTTTTTGACAAGATGTTAATAGCGTCATCGCCACTAACACTGTTCTGATAAAAATTTGTTTTGTGCTCATAAAAATAGTTTTAAATTTAATACTTTCAAATAGTTACTTTTCAATTTCACCAAGAATACGAATCGTTACGATATCATTATCAGCAGTCGACTTAATAAAAACAGGTTTGTTGAATACACCTATCTGATTTTTCGTATCAATGGTAACTGTTAGTTTTGCTCTTCCTTGAGGGAAAATTGGCGCTTTCGGGTAGTCAACTGACATACAGCCGCAAAACACGTCTGCTTTCAAAATTACAAGTGGTGCCTTGCCTAAATTCGCTACTTCAAACTCAATGGCAATTTTTGGTGTTCTCTTGCTACGGATTTTTCCAAAATCATACCTGCTTTTGTCCAAGCATAAATAAGCCCCAACAATACTGTCTATCGGAGTCTCCTGCTGCACTATATAGCATTGTCCATCTGTAATCCGTGTTACGCTCTCCTTCGTATTGCTATTTCCACACGATTGTGGGGCAAAAAAAACGCAAACAGTCGCCATTGCTGTAAAGAACAATAGCCGATGGCGCACTTTTCTACCTTTTACTTTTAGCATGAGCACTCAGATTAGAATGCAAAGATAACCAAATTATCTGAATTACCAAAAAATGTAAGGAGTTTATCATATTATACCTACTTTTGTGTTCAAATAAAAACCTCTGACCCTGTGAAACAAACTATCATTCTATTCATCGGACTAATAATCAGTCTCTTTTCTTACTCCGCTCAGGCGCAAATCGCCCTTGCTCCCGATACTCCTGCAGATACCATTGCGGTTGCTCTTACAGAACAGGCAGCCATAGAACTGTTGCCTCAAGCCCCTCAAGAGAATCCCTACAAAGTCATTCTTGCGCAAAAGACCACCCGCGTCAGCTTTGGAACTATCCTGCGCGGGTTGTTGGGAATCACTGCCATCCTGTTCATTGCATGGGTCTTTAGCCTCGACCGCAAGCGCATCCACTGGCCTACCGTGGGCAAAGCCTTGCTCATACAACTGTTGGTGGCCATTGGCGTACTTTGGGTGCCGGCCATACAAACCGTATTTGAAGTATTGGGAAAATGTTTTGTGGTCATATTAGACTGGACTAAGGAGGGCTCTACTTTTCTCTTTGGCAGCTTGATGGATGCCTCAAAGTTTGGATTTATTTTCGCCTTCCAAATTCTTCCTACCATTGTCTTTTTCTCCGCGCTGACCAGCCTGTTCTTTTATTTGGGCATACTCCAGCGGGTGGTATGGATTATGGCTTGGTTGATGACCAAAGCGATGAAGCTCTCCGGCGCCGAAAGCCTCACGGTTGCCGGAAATATTTTTGTAGGACAGACCGAAGCGCCGCTGATGGTAAAGCCTTTTATCCCCAGAATGACCCGGTCCGAGGTTATGTTAATTATGACCACCGGTATGGCTACCATGGCGGGAGGCGTATTGGCCGCCTACATCGGCATGTTGGGAGGCGGAGACCGTTTGCTGGAAATAGAGTTTGCCAAGCATCTTCTGTCGGCATCGGTTATGGGGGCCCCCGGCGCTATTGCCATAGCCAAGATTCTAAAACCACAAACCGAGGAGATTGACAACTCGGTGGAAATTCCCAAAGAGAAATTGGGAAAAAATGTATTGGACGCCATTGCCAACGGCACCTTTGACGGACTAAGGCTGGCGGCAAACGTGGCGGCCATGCTGCTGGTTTTTTACGCCATGATTGCCGGATTCAACTTTATCTTCTTAAAAATCGGGCAATATACCCACCTCAATCAGTTGATTGCCTCATGGACTCATGGTCAATACCAAACGCTCTCCCTTGAAATGTTGCTTTCCTACATATTTGCACCCGTGATTTGGCTTACGGGCGTGTGCGGAGCAGACTTAGGTTTGGTAGGGCGACTGCTGGGCGAAAAACTCATTATGACCGAATTTGTGGGATACCAAAGCTTGGCGGGCATGATTCGGGACGGCGCTTTTATCGAAGCAAAGTCCATCATCATGGCCACCTACGTACTCTGTGGCTTTGCCAACTTTGCCTCTGTGGGGATTCAAATCGGCGGCATAGGCGGCATGGCGCCCAACCAAAAGCACATACTCTCGGAATACGGCTTCCGCGCCCTGCTGGGCGGCACCTTAGTCGCCTTAGTATCAGCGGCTATGGTAGGGATGTTTTTGTAGGAAGGACCTTAGTCTTTCATCCCCGATTCAATAGCGAGGCGTAATTCGGTAATACTGTTCATTTTTTGGACCTGTCCGTTTTTTACAACGGAGATATTGCCTGTTTCTTCGGACACCACCACCACTAAGGCGTCGGTTTGTTCGCTCACGCCCATGGCGGCGCGGTGGCGCATGCCGTAATGCGCCGGAACATTGGGATTGTCAGAAATGGGAAGCGTACACCGCGCCGCCTTTACCCGTTCCAGTACAATCAGCATGGCTCCGTCGTGGAGGGGGGCGTTTTTAAAGAAAACGTTTTCGATTAAACGGCGGCTGACCACGGCGTCCATGACATCTCCGGTTTCGACAATGGAGGAGAGGGAGGAGCGGCGGGCCAATACGATTAAGGCTCCGGTTTGGGTTTCGGACATTTTGCGGCAGGCTTGGGTCAGCTCATCAAGGCAAGCGAGGCTCATCCCTTGGGATTTTTTTCCAAAGACGGCCTGCGTCCATCTGAACATCCGTGTAGATTGGGTATAACGTGTTCCCAAATGCAGGAGGAAGCGGCGGATTTCCTGCTGGAATACAATCAGCAGGGCCAACGCCCCCACGCTCATTACCTGACCAAGCAACCAACTCAGCAGATTCATGTGCAGGGCATCGGTAAGTCGGTAGATACAATAAAAGACAATGATACCCAAAAAGATATACATAGCCGCCGTACCGCGGATAAGTTTAAATATCTGATAAACCAACAGACCGACCAATAAGTAGTCAACGAGGTCTGTAATGCTAAAATTGATAAAGTCAATCATTCGGAATGCTTTGATGGGGCAAAGGTAAGGATTTTGCGGGATTATGGCATGGAGGGATTATTCGATATACGCAATGGTGGCCACAGATATTGTACATTCGGGAGCCTGAAGCAGTACGGAGGCGCAGGCTTGAAGGGTGGAGCCGGTGGTCAGCACATCGTCCACCAACAGTATATGTTTTCCTGCAATCCGTTCCTGCCGGTCAAGGGCAAAGGCTCCGGCTACGTTTTTTTGGCGCTCCTCACGGTTTAGTCTGGTTTGGGTAGAGGTGTGGCGGATACGTTTTAATACATCTGTTTCTAAGGCCCATCCGGTAGCTGCGGCAATGCCTTCTGCAAAGAGCCGGCTTTGGTTGTATCCGCGTTTTCTTTGCTTTTTGGGATGGAGGGGCACGGGCACAACAGCTTCAATATCTTGATAAAAAGGAGCTTGTTTTAATTCAGCCCCAAACCATCGTCCCAGCTCCATTCCAATTTGGGTTTCCCCTTGATATTTTAGCCGGCGCAGCAGGGAGTGATAGGGACTTTCTTTGGTATAATACAAATAGGAGGAGGCATGTTTAATGTTGATTTCCAAAGATTCGTGAAACATCCGGCTAATGACGTTGTGTTCCCGCAACCAGTAATCCGATTTGGGCAGGTCAGAAATACAGCTGATACAGAGTAGTTTTTCGGCGGGAATCAGCGATTTGCCGCAGACCGTGCAGAGGCGGGGAAAGAAAAGTGAAAAAAATTTGTCAAGCATAGCGCAAAAATAGTTTGGAGGCGTATATTTGCGGGGACAATTTTACAATTTTTACAGCGCAACATGGACAAACGCATCATAAAATTTTTAAAAAAACACCACGTCTTTACGCTTGCCACCTGTCAAAACGGGCAGCCATGGTGTGCATCCGTGTTCTACGCTTTTATGGAAGAGGATGCTACATTGGTCTTTACCTCCGACCCTGCCACCCGCCACATCACAGAGGCAATGCTCAATCAAAATGTGGCGGGCACTATTGCCTTGGAAACAGAAATCATCGGACTGATTCGCGGAGTTCAATGTAGCGGCCGGTTGTTGGAGCCATCCTGCTTGGAAGTTAAGAAAAAGGTACTCCGCGCCTACCTCAAGCGCTTCCCCTATGCCATACTCAACACCTCGCCGTTATGGATATTGGAACTCCACGAAGTCAAATTTACAGATAACCGGCTGGGGTTTGGGAAAAAATTGAGGTGGAGCCGAAATTAACGCATCACCCTTTTCACTTCATCAACCGAATCCAACTTCTCCCACGCAAAAAAAGTAAGTTCTTTTTTAATCGGTTGCCCGTTGACCATCACCTCAACTTCCTTGGTGTAGGGGTCGCGTCCAAAGTGTCCGTAGGCGGCGGTGGCTTCGTAGATGGGGTACTTCAATTGGAATTTTTCGATGATTTTAGCCGGACGCAGGTCAAAGATTTTGGGAATCCGGACGGCGATTTCTGTGTCGGACAACGCCACGCGGGAGCTTCCGTAGGTATTTACAGAGATGCTGACAGGTTGGGCGATTCCAATGGCATACGCCAATTGAACCAATACCTCGTTGGCAATACCGGCAGCGACCAAATTCTTGGCGATGTAACGGGCGGCATAAGCGGCAGAACGGTCTACCTTGCTGGGGTCTTTGCCCGAAAAAGCGCCTCCTCCGTGGGCGCCCCGTCCGCCGTAGGTGTCTACAATGATTTTGCGTCCGGTGAGGCCGGTATCGCCATGCGGCCCGCCAATTACAAATTTCCCCGTGGGATTAACATGCAGGATAAAGGCCGTGTCAAATAGCTTTTTACGGTCAGAATCCATGCGGGCAACCACGCGGGGCAACAAAATCTCTGCCACATCCCGTTTGATTTTGGCAGCCATAACCTCGTCGGCATCAAACTCATCGTGCTGGGTCGATAGTACAATGGTGTGTACCCGAAGGGGCTTGTTGTCATCGTCATACTGAATCGTAATCTGAGACTTGGCGTCTGGACGGAGGTAGGTCATCAGCTTCCCTTCGCGGCGGATTTTAGCCAATTCAATCAAGCAGATATGGGCTATTGCCAAGGGGAGCGGCATCAACTCGGGAGTTTCTGTGCAGGCGTAGCCAAACATCATGCCTTGGTCGCCGGCGCCTTGATTGTCCGGATTGGCTGTAACCACTCCGCGGTTGATGTCGGGCGACTGTTCGTGAATGGCCGACAATATCCCGCAGGAGTTTCCGTCAAACATATATTCGGCTTTGGTGTAGCCAATCCTATTGATTACTCGTCGGATATGCTTTTGAATGTCTACCCACGCGGTGGTGCGGACCTCGCCGCCAACCACTACCTGACCGGTAGTTACAAAGGTTTCGCAGGCCACCTTGGATTCGGGGTCCCGGCGCAAAAATTCATCTAAGAGGGCGTCAGAAATCTGGTCGGCGATTTTATCGGGATGCCCTTCGGATACGGATTCGGAGGTAAATAAGTACATGTTGCAAGCAGTCAAGTCTTCCACTAAGGGGAGGCAAAGGTAGGGGAGATATTTTTGATATGCAAGAAATAGTTCTACTTTTGTATCCGCACTCAATATCGAAAATAGTAACATGAAACCAAAAATCTTTTGCTGCTTCTATCTTGTTTTAGTCAGCTTGGCAACCACAAAATCGTTGGCTCAGACCCCTCATGGATGGAGGGGGGCCATGCGCGATGGGATATATTCCGAAACGGGACTGCTAAAAATATGGCCGGACGATGGCCCAAAGTTGCTGTGGGAAGCGATGGATGCCGGCAAGGGCTATTCCAGTCCCGTAGTAGCCGGCGAACGGATATACGTTACAGGCATGAATGAAGATGAAACCCAAGAAATATTATCGGTATATACCTTGGACGGGAAAAAAGTCTATCAAACAGCCTATGGCTCTCCATGGGCATTTACCTATCCCGATACACGCACCACCCCTACCATAGACAACGGCAAAGCCTATATGATTAGCGGAGCGGGCGAAATCGTATGCGTTGATATTGCAGACGGACACATTGTATGGAAGGTAGATGGCGGTAAGGCATTCGAAAGAAGGACCGGCAACTGGGGCACATCGGAAAGTCCGTTAGTGTTTGATAATAAAGTGATATACACTCCTGCGGGCAATCAAACCACCATGGTAGCCTTAGACGCGCAAACAGGAGAAGTGATTTGGAAGTCAAAGTCATTGGGCGATATAGGCACATACATGTCTCCCATGCTGATAAGTTGGAAGGGTAAACGGCAAATCATCGGTTCAACCTCTGTGCATTTGATAGGCGTAAATCCCGACAACGGCAACATCGAGTGGGCGTTTGGCGATTGGGGAGTTCCTCCCAGACCTTATCCCTCGGAGCGGATATTGGGAAGCACCATGCAGGTCAATATTGCTCCCAACACCCCGCTTTTTAAAGAAGGACGCCTCTTTTTCAGTCACGGGAACGATATCGGGGGATTTATGTTGCAGTTGAATGACGACCTGACAGAGGCGTCTTTGCTATGGAAAACGGACGATTTAGATACTTTTCATGGCGGCTATGTGCTTGTGGACGGCACCATTTATGGTTCTAACTGGATTACAAACAGTCAAGGGAACTGGGTGGCGGTAGACTGGATAACGGGAGAAACCGGATACAATGAGCCGTGGGAGGGAGGAAAAAGCAAAGGCGCAATCATCACGGCTGATGGGATGCTCTATTGCTATGACGACCGGCGCGGGATGGTGGGCTTGGTGAAACCCAATCCCCAAAAGTTTGATGTTGTGAGCGAATTTAGGATTACAAAGGGCGACGGTCCCCATTGGGCGCATCCTGTAATCCATCAAGGAGTTTTGTATATTCGTCACGGCAATGCGCTCATGGCGTTTCAGATTAAATAATTATCCGCTCGTCAGAAAATCTCTGATATAAACGTGTTTAATTCCTTCGTAGGTATTCCCGTAAAAAGGCTGGTTACTCACCACCAATTTGGGATATGCGTCGGGGATTTTTAGCAAATTACCAAATTCACGGGAAATGGTTTGTTCCTCGTCTAAGCGGAGCGCTACCTGTACGTATTGTCGTTCTCCATTTTTTTGGCATACGAAATCTATCTCATTTTGATGGAGCGTACCTACGTTTACCTGCCAGCCCGTATACAACAAATGATTATGAACAGCGTTCTCCAAAATCAAGCCCAAGTCGTTGGGTTTGTGTCCGGTGATGGTGTTGCGGATTCCCATATTTTCAAAGTAGTATTTATCTCCTGTTTCAAACAGGCGCCTGCCTCTGATATCGTACCGGGGTACCTTGTGTACAAGGAAGGAGTTGGCTAAATAGTCCGCATATATTTGGATTTGATTGGGAGAAAGATTTATTTGTTGGGATTTAAGGAAATCGCTGATCTTTTTTGCCGAGAACAAATGGCCGATGTTACCGGCGAGAAAAGCGACTAATTTTTCCAAAAAAGCAGTATTACGCACATGGTAGCGACTTACCACGTCTCGGAGGATAATGGTGGCATAAACACTTTTTAAATACTCAAAGCATTGATTGTTTAGAGGAAGATGAATCAAATAAGGTAATCCCCCATAAAGAAAATAGCGCATGAGGTTTTCATCGGTATTTTCCAAATGATGGAATACAAGAAATTCAGGATAGGAAAGGCTGTATACAGGAAATTCGATATAGCGTCCGCTAAGATAGGTGGCTAATTCCCCTGAAAGCATTTTGGCATTGCTGCCGGTGATATAAATATCGTTGTCTTCATGTAGCAACAAGGAACGTAAAGCCCGTTCAAACTCGACAATATCCTGAATTTCATCAATAAATATATGGTTTCTTTCTGTTTTTGAGGATTTGGAAAGTATATATGCGTTGAGGTCAGATGCATCCTTAATGAACGCAAATTGCAAATCTTCCTTGTTGATATAAATAATGTTTGCCTTACTGTCTTGTTGCTGGATATGTTGCATCAGTTGGAAAAGGAGATAGCTTTTACCCACCCGTCGTTGGCCGGTAAGCACCTTAATCAGATTTTTCCCGATAAAAGGTAAGATATTAGATAAGTAGCGCGGACGTTCTTTAATGGTTGTTGGGTACGGATACTTGTTCATATTATAATCGTATCTATAATTTTTTGCAAAAATAGTAAAATTATAAGTATAACGATAATTTTTCGCTCAAGAATCGCCCCTTTGCGCGCTGTTCATAACTTTTTCAAATTGTTTGAAAAATATTTCTCAAAAAATCAAAGCGTTATAAGAACCGGCGTGGATGTAATAAAATCTTCATGTTTTGGGCTTTGAGGTTTTATTTTAATCCCGTACTTTTGGGCCGGAATATTTTAATACATTAAACCATAATTATCTATGAAACAAATCTTTAGACAATTTGCCCTTACGGCAACATGTTTATTTATCGCCTCTGCCGTTATGGCACAGGTAACCACTTCAAGTATGAGCGGAAAAGTCTCTGAAGCAAACGGCATACCTGCCGTAGGTGCAACGGTAGTTGCCACTCATACTCCAACAGGAACAAACTACCTTGCTGTTGCCGACAGAGCAGGCTCTTACCGCATAGACAACATGCGGGCTGGAGGTCCTTACACGGTAACAATCAGTTTAATCGGATTTCGCAAAGTAGAATTGTCGGGTATCAGTCTCGCGCTTGCCGATAATTTGATATTGAATCACGAATTAGAGGAAGAAGCTTTTGTTTTGGGCGCTGTAGTAGTAACAGCCGAATCTGTCGCTTCAAACATGAGATCCGATCGGGCAGGCGCAATTACCAATGTTTCGCAAAGGGACATTGCGCGTATGCCTACCGTTTCCCGCAGCATCAATGACCTGATACGTCTTACGCCCCAAGCCTACTCCAGCCCCAATGGACCCGCTATTGGAGGAGGCCACTACCGGCAAAACTTCATTACTGTTGACGGCGCTGCCTTCAACAACGGTTTCGGAATTGGCGGAAACCTGCCGGGCGGCGGCTCGCCCATCTCCATTGACGCGCTCGACCAGATTTCGATAAGCCTTACGCCCTATGATGTAAGACAAAGCGGATTCGTCGGAGCAGCAGTCAACGCCGTAACCAAATCGGGAACAAATGAGTTTAAAGGCTCGCTTTACACCTACTTTACGGACGACCGTTTACGTGGAAACAAAGTAGGAGAGGATTATTTTACGAACAATCCTTCGGAGACCAAAATATATGGGGTTACGCTCGGTGGTCCCATCATCAAAGACAAACTGTTTTTCTTTGTAAACTACGAAACCGAAAAGAGCATCGCCCCCGGACCTCTGCGGGTGGCATCCACCAACGGAGTTGCTTCCGGACAAACCATAGCGCGACCCACTGCTCGGGAAATGCAAGAAATAAGTGATTATCTTCGCAGTACATACGGTTACGAGACCGGCCCCTATCAAGGCTATTCTTTCGATAGTCCGGGTAAAAAAATTATGGCGCGTATTGACTGGAACATTAATAACAACCACCATTTCAATATTCGCTACAGTTACATGGATGGCAAAAACCCCTTCAATCCTTCCACCTCATCTTCGTACACCCTTGGCGGCGGACGGCAGGGCATGAATGCCATGTGGTTCAGAAACAGCGGCTATTTTCAAGAAACCAACTTCAGCTCATTGTCTGGCGAATTGAACTCCCGCTTTATGGACGGCAAGTTGAACAACACCTTCCGTGTTACTTATTCGTATCAAAATGAACCAAGAAGCACCGGAGGAATCACTTTCCCCTTTGTTGATATCTTGAAAGACGGCCAAGCTTTCACCTCTTTTGGAACCGAACTCTTCTCCCATGGCAACCTGCGTGAAGTGTCTACATGGAACATCACCGATGAACTAAAATATAGAATTGGAATCCACAATCTTACCTTAGGATTCAGTTACGAGACCAACAATACCAAAAACGGATTCCAGCGCCAAGGCACCGGCCATTATGTATTTGAATCTTGGGATGACTTTAAGAACGGAGTCAATCCGCTGTACTACACAATCACCTACTCCAATGCACCCGGATATGAACAAGTTTTCCCGGGCTTTAGGTTCGACCAATTCAGTCTTTACCTGCAAAACGAGGTGAAAATCGGCAACAACCTGTCCCTCACCGGCGGGATACGCTTTGACCTCCCCACCTATCCGGAACACCCGCAAGTTCAGACCAATCCGATGATTGCGGCGCTTGATTTTAACGGAACAAAATTCAATACAGCCAAACTTCCGGATGTGCGCGTGATGTTCTCGCCGCGTTTTGGATTCAACTATGACGTAATGGGAGACCGTAAAGTGGTGGTACGTGGAGGAACGGGAATATTTACCGGACGTACTCCTTTCGTATGGATTTGCTCTCAATCGGGCGATGCCGGAATGCTCCAAGGCGCCCTTACATGGACCGGTAAAAACAATACCCCCGGGCCTTTTAATCCAAACGTAAACGCATATCTTCCGGCCGTCCAAGCGCCGGCCGGAACCCAAGTACCCACCGCCGGATTCACGGTGATGGACCCCGATTTTAAATTCCCTCAGACATGGAAATCCTCACTCGCCGTTGACTTTAAGTTGCCCCTTGGATTCAATGCAAGCATTGAGGGCGTATACAATAAAGACATTAACTCGGTAATGGTGCGCAATGACGGACTCGTTGACCCTGTGGCTATGAATATACCCGGTTATCCCGACCGTCGTATGATGTATCCGAATACCGCGGCTAAATATATCCACCGCCTTGACGGCACCGGACAGCCGTCGGCAACCGGTTCTAACGGAGCTATGCCTATGGTATTCTATAATGAAAAGGACAACGGTTATTACAGCTCGCTTACCTTTACGCTTGAAAAACAAATGTGGGCAGGCTTTTCCGGTATGGTGGCCTACACGCGCTCTTGGGCAAAGAGTTTGCATGACGGCACCGGCGACCAAGCTCTGTCTTTGTGGCGCGGCTATACCTCAGTACACGGGTCCAACACCCCCGAACTCGGATACGCCGGCTACGTGATGCCCAATGCCATGGTAGGCTCGCTTGCATATCAGTACAAAGGCTTTACCATCTCTCTCTTCTACATTGGATCTAACGATGGCAGAGCGTCTTATACCTATACCAATAACCTTGTGCAGGATGGTAACTCCTTCAATGGTATTAACCTCATCTATGTACCCAAAGACCCAACTGAAATCACATTCGTAGACAAAACAGTCGGCGGAGTTACCTATACGCCTCAACAACAAAGTGAAGCATTCTTCAAATATATTGACCAAGATCCTTACCTAAAATCAAGAAAGGGGCAGTATGCCGAGAAAAACGGATTGATGTATCCTTGGGCGCACCGTTTTGACGTGAAGTTTACACAAGACTTTGACGTAAGAGTCTGCAAATCAAACCACAGGATTCAACTTGGACTTGATATTACCAACGTAGGTAATCTGCTCAATGCTGACTGGGGCAATCGTTGGAGTGTATATCAAACACAGCTGTTGGAAGTAACAAACAGCAGCGCCGTGACCCCTACAGGAAACATAGCGCCAACCTTCCGACTCAACCACATTTCCGGAACTAACGACCTGCCTACCGAAACATTCCGCAAGTCGGTCGGACCTGCTTCCACCTACCGGATGCAATTCAGCTTGCGTTACTTCTTTAACTAGGATTGAAAACAACATCAATCGAGTAGGAGGAAAACGAAGTAGTTTTCTTCCTACTTTCGTTTTCCGACCTCTCACACCACCGTGCGTACCGTTCGGTGTACGGCGGTTCTCATGTAAATCGTCAGCAAAAAGTGCACTAAAAGTATAGATTAGGTGTGTAGTTTTTTGGAGTCCAAAAATGTTTAACTTTAAAGCCCGATTAACCACCATGAGACCCTCCAAAAAGACTAAACCA
>WRBG01000014.1 GCA_009784635.1 Bacteroidales bacterium
CACTATCTTCCGGGTATTCCGCTTTTGTTTGATATAACGGCCCTGGTGAATCCGGTTGAGGGGGTTCAGGGGGTTGTCGCCACGGGAAATGGCGAAGGCGCGGGGGGGGGGGGATGTGGAAAACTGACTCTTGCCGGGGAAGAGCAAAGAGGGATATTGAAGACGAAAACTGCACACCTCCACCTCATGTCCCTGCTGCTGCAAGGTTCTTGCCAACTGCTCGGTAGAAGCGGCAATGCCTCCTCGGTAGGGATGGGCGGGGCCCAAAAGCAATAGTCTTGCCATTATGGTTTACGCCAAGCAGTGAAGATTCCGGCGGCCAGCAGCAGCAACAGCAGCACAGAACTGATGCGCGAGTAACCGGCTCCCTTTGTGTACGATTCGGGGGCAAAGGCAAAACGAATGGTGTGGGTTCCCAAAGGCAGAGGTAAGGCCCTTAAAATATAATTGGCTCTTAGAATCTCTACCGGCTTGTCGTCAATCCACGCTTTCCATCCTTTGGGATACCAAATATCGCTAAAGACCGCCAATTGGGGCGAGGCGCTTGAGTAGGCAAACTCAAGGGCATTAGGGGCGTATCGAGTCAGTTGGATAGAAGCGCCGGCATCCGCAACAGCGCCGTCAAAACCGTCAAAGCCGTACAACATCCCTTTAAAGGATTCATGTATCACGGCTGTTTTTGATACATCAACCTCCCCTATCATGGCAATCTCCTCGTCCGAGCTACTTACCCAAACAATATTGGAACAGAACCAAGCATTGCCAAAAGCGGCGGCGTTAATCAGCGGCATTCCATCCGGTTGAGTAATCACATATTTGGTGTTTAGCATATTGAGTACAGGAAATGCCGATATGGCCGCTTCGACTTCTTCCCAAGTGGAGCAGGTCGAAAGCCTGTTCCCCATAAGGTTCATTTCGGGAGCAATATAACGGTCAATCATGTCTTGATACCGCTGCAATTTTGCGGCGCTGTACCCCCCTATCGTTTTATGCCAATAACTTGTATGCGAATCATTAAAGGTAATAACCGACATATCTAAGGTCCGGTAGTAGAGGTCGGGGTCAAGTAAAATCATTTCGTCCACCGGTCGTTTGGCAAACTGTTGCTGAAATTGGCGCTGATTAACAAAATGCTTGCTGTTTAGGTAGCGCTTACCCATCGGCCAAAAGTCGGCCAACACCAATATGCCCAAGCAGGCAATGACCCAAACGGGTTTGATTCTTTTAGATATAAACAACCATAAAGCGATGAAAGACAATGAAATAAAACAAAACGAGCGAAATGCGTCCGCACGTAAAAGCCCGCCTCGGTCATTCCGCAAAGCCTCTACCATTTCCGCGGGTAAGCGTTCCCATTCCCCGCCGGTCAAAAAAGAGCCCGACAATGAAGGAATCAATGCCATGAGCAGGCAAAAGCCCGCTGTAATACCTCCGGCCCAATAAAGGCTTTTAAGGGTATGCTTCCGCTCAAAGCGCCCTTCGAGCAGTTGTTGCACGGCCACAATCCCCAGCAACGGCAAAAGTATTTGAAAGACCACCAAAATCATGGACACCGTCCTCCACTTATTATAGAAAGGTATATATTCCGAGAAAAAACGGGTAAACCACATCGCATGTCCGCCCCAAGAGAGCAGCAGCGTAATAATTCCCAGCCCCATAATCCACCATCGGAGCGTCCCCCGCGTAAGGAACAGTCCCAGCACAAAAAGAAAGACGACTACCGCGCCCATATACATAGGCCCGGCGGTAAAAGGTTGCGACCCCCAATAGGCGGGAAAACCTCTTGCCATCCGTTCCGCTTCTGCCTGTGGATAGCCATACGATTTTAAGAATCGGACGGTTTCGGAATCTTTTCCAAAGGCCTCCCCGCTCGAAACGCCTCCTTTAAAATTTGGAATCAATAAATTAAATGTCTCTCCGGGGCTATAGCTCCATTGCGTGGCATAGTCCAGTTTAAGTCCCTTCTTTCCTGCATTTCTCTCATCTCCGGATAGCTCCGAACCTCCCCTCATGGAATATTCCAAATATTCCTGCATCGGCCATAAATGATTGATATTGGTGGCCATGCCCAACAATCCTCCTACTAATACCGCACAGGAGGCGAGCATGAATTGCCTCCACCTCTGCTCCTTTATCGCTGTATAGAACTCAGCCGCCACAAAGCAGAATACCATCATGGCCAGATAGTAGGTAATCTGGTAGTGGCCGGGTTTGATTTGGAAGCTGAGTGCCAAGGCAAAAAGCCCCGCCCCCAGCAATGCGCGCCTGCGATAGGCATAGACCACCGCGGCCAAGACCCAAGGCATAAAGGCAATGGCCACCATTTTAGAGTTATGCCCCACCTGTATAATCTGAAAATTATAGGAACAAAAGGTGATTCCGATTGCCCCCACTATGGAGAGCCAAGGATTCACCCCAAAAGCCAGCAGCAGCAAAAATCCGCCAATCATACTGATTAACAAGTAACTCGGAGGACGCTTTCCCAAAAACAACAAATCATAAAGCCATTTGGTAAAGTCGCCTTTATAAATCACCGATATGGTAAAGGCCGGCATGCCCGAAAACATGGAATTGGTCCAAAGCGTGGGTTCTTCATGGGGATGCGCCTCATTGTGCGAGACTATCTCGCGAGCCATTCCGTACCAAGACGCAATATCGGATTGGTTTACTATTTTACCTTTAAGTACATCCGGCGCGTACCCATACGCCAGTACCACAAAAAACAGTCCGGCACAAATATAGGGAATCCAAGTTTTCAGGTGCTTCATAATGAAACTGTATTAACATTTTTGCAAAAATACGCTTTTTCATGGGAAATTTGTACATTTGACCCGATTATGAACCACTAAAACCCTGTTCTTATGAGAAACAAATGCTATTTCCGCCCCGCGCTGTTGTCCTTGGCAATGAAAAAAATAATTTGCTTTAGTTTGTTTGCCTTGATTACGGGCAACCTGTTGGCCCAACATTTTAGTCAAGAGGCTTTTGCCAATCGGCGTCATTCGTTTGCCCGAGAAGTCCGCACGGGCGTAGCCTTTATTCCTTCTGTCACCAAAGAGGGAAGGTTGAATAAAAACTTCTACTACCTCACCGGTATAGACAAACCGGGTTATGTCTACGTATTTGATATGCAAGAGCGCGGAGAAAACGGCATTTTGTTTGCACCCGACCAGCTTCCGGCCTTGGAAGCGTTGATAGAGCAGACAAAAACAGATAAAAAACGGCTGATCTTATCGGCATTTTCCTCGGACTTTAACCAAAAATATTTTTATCAAGCTCCTTTTTTAAACGCCGACTCTATTTTTGTGTACAAACGCGCCATAAAAGACGAGGAAGAGATTGTGGTGATTCGGGAGGCCTGCCGGATTACGGCGGAGGGCATCAAGCACATGTACAAAAACATGAGACCGGGCATGACGGAACAGGATTTGTTTGCATTGATGGAAGCCAAGTTTATACAGGAGGGCGGCAACGGCATAGCTTTCCAGCAGGTAGCTTCGGGTAATTTGGGAACTACGCCTCATGCGGGCGTTACCGATAAGGTCCCCGGTGCAGACGAAATGATTGTACTCGATATTGGGGCATTGAAAGATAAATACACGGCCGATGTCACCGTGTCGTTTACCATTTCGGGGAAGTTTACCAAAGAGCAACAAACCATTTACGACATCATATACAAGTCTTTGGATACAGGAGTAAAGGCCATGGTTATGGGAAATTTTCATGCGCGGGTAGAGCAAAGCGCACAGCAGGTAATCATAGACGAATTATATAAATTAGGACTGATTACCAACAAGGACAGTCCATGGCAGCGGTCTTTTTGGATTCAACACGGGTTTGGACATCATATTGGGTTGGATGTCCACGACGTATGGTACGACTACCTGCGGATGATTCCGGAAGACAGGAGGGTTTTTATGCCCGGCATGATTCTGACTTTTGAACCGGCGCTTTATTTTCCCAAGGGCGGACTTGACGCCAGACCCCAAAGATTGGCCCGATTGGTCTCGGAAGAAGATTTTATGGTCTTTGCCAATCAAATCAAAGCAGTCTACCAAAAATACGAGGGCTTTGCCGTGCGGTTAGAAGAATGTATTCTGATTAAAGCAGACGGAACCAACGAGAATCTGACCAAAATGTCGCTAAAATAAATCTATGAAAACAACCTTTTTATCTTTATTTGCTCTTGTGTTTTTTACATTCCCTATGTATTCTTTTGCACAAGAGCAGGACGATGAACAATCATTTTCGTTGTCGGGACAGATTCGTTCCCGCGCCGAGTACCGCAACGGGGCGTTCTTCCCGCGCCACCAAGGGACTTTACCCGCCACTTTTATCAATAATCGGGCAAGGCTTTCGATGGATTTCAAAAAGAGCTACCTCGAATTTAAAATGTCGGCGCAGCACGTCAGCGTTTGGGGAGAAGACCCCTTGGTAGACCGAAACGGACGCATGATGATGAACGAAGCATGGGCAAAAATGTATGTCGGCAACGGTTTTTTTGCCCAACTCGGACGGCAGCCCTTGTCGTATGACGACGAGCGTCTGTTGAGCGTCATTGACTGGCATGTTTCGGGGCGTTACCACGACGTGTTGAAATTGGGGTACGAAGACCCGTTGAACAAACTCCATCTGATACTCGCCTACAACCAAATCGAAGAAAAGAGGAGCGGAGGAAATTTCTATATGGGCGAACAACCCTATAAAAACATGCAAACCATTTGGTATCACCACGGCAACAACAGCACGCCTTTTAATATTTCGTTGCTGATGATAAACTTGGGCTGGGAAGTCGGCAGTCCAAGCCTTCCCGAGAGCAGCTATATGCAAACTTGGGGCACACACCTAAGCTATAAGCCGGGGCACTGGAATATAACCGGCTCATTATATGGACAGACAGGAAAGAACGACTTCGATATAAAAGTTTCGGCGTTTATGGGAAGCATCCGGCTTGCTTATGCCCTTAATCCGGCATGGTCGGTATGGATAGCCAGCGATTATTTAAGTGGACAAAAAAATGACAGTGAAAAAATTACATCTTTCAATACACTGTATGGCGCAAATCATAAATTCTATGGAGCCATGGATTATTTCTATGCTTCGCCTTATTTGACCTCCAATCCGGGCTTATGGGACAATCAATTCGGCGTCCTTTATAAAGCCTCCGATAAAGTAGACATGTCGCTGAATTATCATTATTTTTCGGCCATCAACAACAAAGTGCGCTACTCAACAGCATGGATAGACATCAAAAAGGGCTTAGGCTCCGAATTTGATTTTCAGATAAACTGTACCATCATGAAAGATATTAGACTGATTGTGGGCTACTCTTTTATGCTGGGCACCGAATCCATGAATATCATCAAAGGAGGAGACCACAAAAGATGGCAGGATTGGGGGTGGATTTCATTGAATATCAACCCACAGCTGCTTTTTTACAGGTGGAGGTAAAATCATATGGATAAAAATGGTATCTTTGCATCATAAAATTTTAGTATTATGTTAGATTCAAAAATGGAAATTGCGTTGAACCAGCAGGTTAATGCAGAATTATGGTCAAGTTATTTGTATTTGTCCATGTCTTATGATATGGACAGCAAGGGATATGAAGGTATGGCTTTTTGGTTTGCTTCACAGGCAAAGGAAGAGTTTGAACATGCTTCCCGCTTTATGAAATTCATTGGGGAGATGGACGGAAAAGTCAGTTTAATGCCGATTGAAGAAGTACAACAAACATGGAATGCCCCCATTGACGCCTTTGAAGATACCCTCAAGCACGAAAAAGTAGTTACACAAAGGATTCACAAACTGATGGACTTAGCCATCGAATTAAAGGACTACCCCACGCAAAGCATGTTAAAATGGTTTGTTGACGAGCAGGTAGAAGAAGAAGATACTGCACGTAAAATTATTGACGTATTAAAGAAAATCGAAAGCAGTCCGGCAGGCTTGTATGCTTTAGACAAGAAGCTTGGCAAGCGTGCATAGCGTTTGGCTCGCTTTTGGACTGACCATGATTGCCGGTTTGGCGACCGGCATCGGGAGTTTGATTGCCTTGATTGCTAAACGCACCAACACAAAATTCTTGTGCGTGTCGTTGGGTTTCTCGGCGGGAGTGATGCTCTATGTATCGTTCATGGACTTAATCCCGATGGCAAAAGAGGAGTTTACTTCACAACTTGGCGACAAAGCGGGAATGTTGGGCTTATTGCTTGCCTTTTTTGGGGGGATGGGAATCATCATGTTGATTGACTTTCTAATCCCAAAGACCAACAATCCGCATGAGTTTCAAGATGTAGACGAGTTGAAAAAACTCGACGGACAGCGCAAGTCACTGCACCGCGTGGGCATTGTTGTGGCGCTGTCGCTTGTGGCCCACAACTTTCCCGAGGGCATAGCCGTATTTACCACAACCATGAGTGGCGGACTTATGGTAGCCATACCTATTACCATTGCCATTGCCATACACAACATCCCCGAAGGCATCGCCGTATCCGTACCCATATACTACGCCACCGGTAACAAACGGAAAGCATTTTGGCTCTCCTTCCTGTCGGGACTGGCCGAGCCTTTGGGGGCGCTGGCCGCCTATTTCTTCTTGATGCCGTTTTGGTCGCCCTTTGTACATGGAATCGTCATGGCAGCGGTCGCAGGAATCATGGTATTCATCTCATTGGACGAACTTTTACCCACTGCCGAAAAATACGGCGAACACCACCTGTCCATATCGGGACTCATTGCGGGAATGATGGTAATGGCGCTGAGTTTATTTCTTTTTATGTGATAAATAATATAACTTTGCACAACAATAACTTAATAATTTAAACCAATGAAAACCAAATTATTTCAACTTTTTGTAGTTTTATTACTTCTTGGATTGGGCGCCGCGTCCTGCTGCCAAAATCCACAAAACGATGACGCAGCAAAGCAGCATACAAACGTGATACTAAAAGATTACGGAGCAGAGCCCGCCGCGTTGGATATTGACGCTTATACCCTATCGAACAACAACTTCAGAACTGCGCTTTGGACGGGTACACAATTACAGGTAACGCTAATGTCCATTCCCGTTGGCGGCGATGTAGGTTTGGAACAACATCCCGACACCGACCAATTTCTACGCATTGAGGAGGGTCAAGGCAGAGTGATGATGGGAGACAGCGAAGAATCGCTCACTTTTGTTCAAGATGTGGGAAAAGATTTTGCCATATTTGTTCCTGCAGGAGTATGGCACAACCTTATCAATATAGGCGATAAACCGCTGAAACTGTATTCTATTTACTCGCCTGTAGAGCATCCTCACGGCACGGTGCATAAAACGCAGGAAGAAGCCGAGGAGGCGGAGCATCACCATCACCGCTAAGAAACTGTTTAAAACAGTTCACCCAAGCAATTCCGCCATTTTTCCGCAAAGGTTTTTTCGGCTATAGGCGGCAATGGCTTGGGGCAGGGAGGCTTCCCAAGGCTTTTTCCAGCTAAAGAACCGGTAATAATGCAGGAGGCTGCGCCTTAATCCCTCAAAGTCCTCAAATTCGTGCATGGTTCCGGCGTTACATTCGGCCAATATCTCCGCCAAGTCGCCCCCGACGGGGCCAATCCCCAAGACGGGCTTTCTTGCAGCCAAATATTCAAAGAATTTTCCGGTAATGATGCCTTGGGATTCGGGCTCTTTTTTGAGGGTAAGCAACAACAGATTGGCCCCTTTCTGATACGCTACCGCTTCTGAATGAGAAACATAAGGCATAAATTGGGTATGCGGCAGCAGGCCGGCTTCTTCTATGGATTTCTTTACAATCCCGTCTGTCTGCCCCACCAACAATATGTGGAGCTTTTCTTTAAATCCCTCATTTTCTGCAACAATAGACGACAAGGCTTGCCAAAGCCGGTCGGGATTGGCGTCTCGGGTAAACAGGCCGGTATGGCAAATGGTAAACTTGCCGTCTAAAGACAGGGGCTCCACCTCAAAATCATCCTCGTCGTATCCGTTGAAAATTACCTCTATGCGTTTGGGTTTTAGAGGGAGAAAGTCCCGTTTCATTTGCGGAGACACCACCGTAACCACATTTGCTTCACGCACAATCGCTTCTTCTGCCCTTTTGTGCCGCTTTAAAGTAGAGGCGAGCATATTCAAGTGTTTAAAGTAATACATTCCCGTCCATGGGTCTCTAAAGTCGGCCAACCAAGGGATGCCCGTCTTTCGGTGGAGGTCTTTACCAATCAAGTGCATGGAATGGGGCGGGCCTGTGGTAATAATCCGGTCTACCGGTTCTTTTTTCAGCCGCTTTTTCAGATAGCGCACCGAGGGCCGGCGCCAAAAACAGCGCGGGTCGGGAAAGAAAAAATTACTGCGGATAAAAAGGGCAATTCGCTCTTTTCTTGGGACTTTGTCCGTATGGTCAGAAATAAATCCCGGCTGCAAAGCCTGTCCTTTTTTACCCGTAAACCATTTGTACAAAGAGTACGGCTCAAAAATCGGACGCTTCCACACTTGTAGATTCGGGGCTACCTCTCTAAGTAATTCTTCGTCCTTGGCCATCAACTCCGGATTTTGGGGCGTATAGATAACCGGTTCCCAGCCAAATTCGGGTAAATACTTGGCCATTTTGAGCCAGCGTTGCACGCCCGACCCTCCGGAAGGAGGCCAATAATAGGTAATAATCAATACCCTGCGCGGGCGAGCCATGAGTTGGTCTGTGCTATTTTTTAATAAATATGTTGTACAATGCGTTGATTACGTCTGACTGTATGGTCATAAAACCATTCTCGCCCCGTTTGGCTTCATAGCCGTTGGTCATCATCACAAAACCAAATTTTTTCTCCGGCTCAAAGAACATGGCGCTGTACAGGCCGTAGGCCGAACCCGTGTGTCCTTTCATGGTTTCTCCTTCAATCAATCGGGTAGAGGTAGTGATTGCAAAGCCATACTCTCCCATGTTCCCGTCTGGAAACTCGTAAGGGGTTTGCATGGCCGCCACGCTTTGGGGCGTCAAAATCTGTACGCCGTTCCATGTTCCTTGATTAATTTGCACCAGCATGTGCTTGGCCAAATCTTGGGGAGTGGTCTTCATGCCTCCGGTAGGTGAAAAGATAGACGTTGTCTTGGCCAAGACGTGTCCATCCAAATCGGCAGCCCTGCTGCGGTAAGCATCGGGAGACGCTACAAATTCCCCGTTTGTGAATCCATAAAGCGTTACAAATTGGGCCCAATCCAAAGCGTCTACATTAAAATGAGCGTTAAGACCCAATGGGTCCGTAATATGTTTTTGGATATACAAGTCAAAACGCGCTCCGGAGTGGAACTCGACCAATCCGCCCAACAAATTATACCCAAGGTTGCAATACTGGTATTGGGTCCCGGGGCCATATTGATTGTAGGCGTGCATGTATTCACTATTCTTTTCGGGATTTATCACATCAAACGTGAAATAGCCTCTGGAGTCGTTTAGGCTGGAGGTGTGCGTAAGCAGCATCCGATAGGTAATGGGCACATCGGGATAGTTGGGGTTGCGCATCGGCAGGCCCAAAGCGGGACTCACATCGTCGTCCAACCCAAATTTCCCCTGCTCGTGGAGTTGCATAATGGCCGTGGCCGTAAATGATTTGGAAATAGAAGCAATTCTAAAAATATCGTTTACACCGATTTGCGTTTCTTCTTCTATGTTCTTGAAGCCAAAGGCTCCGGTATAAACAATTTTATTGTTTTTAACCACCGCAACCGAAAGGCCTACCGCATTAAGTTCTTGTATAAGGTTGTTCATGGCCTCGTCGGCTTCTGTTTTGAGGTTGGGGCCGCAAGCCACCATGCCCACCGCAACCGCAGCTGCGCAAAAATGAGAGAGAATAGATTGTTTCATAGGATTATATTTTAGTTTGACAAAGATACGAAAAAATGTTATGCTATTGGCTTTTCCCCCGACAGGCAATCTCCCAAACCGCCACCAGCCGGTTGTCTTTTACCACGCAATAACGGTCGTGCAGGTTGACCGTAGTACAACCGTGGCTGGGCCAGATGGCCACCAAGTCCCCTACTTTTAGGTGGTCAGCTTCCGGCAAAAGCTCCAAGCGCCCGTGTTCCTCCGACAAGCCCTTTAATTCGGCGCCCGATAGCAGGGGTTTAGGCAGTCCAAACTCGTGGGTCAGACTTTTCATGCCCGCATCAATCAGCGCTAAACCCGGTGCAGGTTTACTGATTACCGTAGATAGCACCCATAGGGCGGGACGAAATACCTCGTTCCCCATAACTCCCGAATAGCAGGCGTCCATAAAGATGTACGACCCCGCTTCTATTTCTGTAATGCCCGAATAGATGCCCGACATATCAAAAGTTCCCGTACCTCCCGCAGAGACAATCTCCACAATAAGGCCGTTGTCCCTAAGCATTTGCGCTGTATCCACCAATATTTTATTGGCCGACAGACACTCCGCCTTGCGCTCCCCCCTAACGGCCGTAAACACGCAATGCCCTTCGTATCCCATCAGTCCCTTAAAAATCAATCCTTTTTTTGCAACAATATATTTGGCCAAATCCAAGGTCTGCTCCATGCTGCGCGTACCGCAACGGTCATTGCCCACATTAACTTCAATCACCACCCCTATGCGGGAGCCGTATGCACAAGCCGCCCTGTCCAAATCGTCTATGTTGTTTTGGTTGTCTACGGCCACTTTCACATCTGCCCGACAGGCCAAAGCGGCCAATCGTTCCGGTTTTCCATATCCAGCCACTTGATTGGCTATCAGTATATCCACTATTCCTTGCTCTGCCATGACTTCTGCCTCGGAGAGCTTGGCGCAGGTAATTCCAATCGCCCCCGCCCTCATCTGCAAATGGGCAATCATCGGACATTTATGGGTTTTGATATGGGGACGGAGTTTTACCGGCCCTGTAAAGAAATCGGCCATCCGGCTCAGATTGGCTTCAAAAATATCTATGTCGAGGACAAGCGCCGGAGTTGGAATCTGCTCCTTGGACATTCCAATGATTAAATGATTGGTCATAATATATATGTATCTAAGGTTTTATAAATATGCTATACAGAGCGTTAATCACTTCTGATTGAATAGTCAGATAGTTGTTTATCTCTTCGGGATGGTCGGTCAGCGGACTCCCGTTGGTGTGTTTTGGGGGATAGCCATTGGTCATCATCACAAATCCAAACTTTTTCTCCGGCTCAAAGTACATGGCGCTAAAAAGGCCGTAGGCCGAACCGGTATGTCCTCTTAGTATTTCGCCCTCAATCAAATCGGGAGTAGTGGTGATGGCAAAACCATAATCCCCCGCCCGCCCGACCGGAAAGCCGTATGGGGTTTGCATCGCCTGTACGCTTGCCGGCTTTAAAATGCGTACGCCACCCCAGCTTCCTTGGTTCATCTGTACCAACATTTGTTTGGCTAAATCTTTGGGCGCCATTTTCATCCCGCCGGTAGGAGAAAAAATGACCGCGCTGCGTCCCATGGTATAGTTTTCCAATTCGACCGCCCGACTGCGGTAGGCCGCCGGAGATTCTACAAACCGCCCATTTCTATAGTGATACAGCGGAACCAATTGGGCGCGGTTTAAAGCGTCTACATTAAAATGAGCATTAAGACCCAATGGGTCCGTAATATGTTTTTGGATATACTCATCAAAGCGCGCTCCGGAGTGGACCTCGACCAAGCCGCCCAACAAATTATACCCAAGGTTGCAGTATTCGTACTGCGTGCCCGGCGGATACGCATTGTAGGCCCGCCATACCTCTTTGGTCTTTTGCGGGTCAACCACATCATAGGAGAAATAGCCGGTGGTGTCGTTCAAGCTGGAGGTATGCGTTAATAACATTCGATAGGTGATGGGAATGTGGGGATAGTCGGGATGGCGCAGCGGCAGACTCAGCGCAAGACCCGCATCGTCGTCCAAATCAAATTTGCCTTGTTCGTAAAGCTGCATTATTGCAGTGGCTGTAAACGACTTGGAAATGGAGGCAATCCTAAAGAGGTCGTCGGTATCGATTTGCGATTCTTCGGCAATATTCTTGGTTCCAAAGGCGCCGGTATACACCATTTTGTTGTTTTTGACCACCGCCACCGAAAGGCCAACCGCATTAAGTTCCTTAATAATCTTATTCATGGCCTCATCAGCCTGTTGTTCAAGCGTGGGGCCGCAGGCTGCCATCAGCAAAGCCGCCGCCATAAGCACATAGGGTGTACATGTTTTCATGAGTTTGAAGCATTAGGTTGGGACAAAGATAGTATTTTGTATCTTTGCAGGGATGAATACGCCGATTAAAACAGCAGAGACGCCCTTGATGAAGCAATATTATGCCATCAAAGCGCAGCATCCCCAAGCGCTATTGCTCTTTCGCATGGGTGATTTTTACGAAACCTTTGGCGACGATGCCATCCTCACCAGCAAAATATTGGGCATCGTACTCACGCGCCGCGCCAACGGCGCGGCGGCAAGCGTGGAGTTGGCGGGATTCCCATACCACGCATTAGATAACTACCTCCCCAAGTTGGTGCGCGCAGGCCATAAGGTGGCCATATGCGAACAGTTAGAAGACCCCAAGTTTGCCAAAACATTGGTAAAGCGCGGCGTTACCGAACTCCTCTCCCCCGGAGTCGCCTACAACGACCAAATCCTCAACGCCAACGAAAACAACTATTTAGCCTCTGTATCCTTTCATCATGACCAAGCCGGAATTGCCTTTTTAGACATCTCCACCGGAACTTTTTCTCTCTCCCAAGGGCCTTTGGATTACGTAGACCGGCTTCTGAATCAGTTTGCGCCAAAGGAAATTTTGCTCCAAAAAGGATACGAAAAAGGATTTAAGAGCCGATTTGGAGACGATTATTATACCACTTGTTTGGACGAATGGGCTTTTGCGCCCCAAGCCGCCCGCAATAAATTACTCAAACATTTTCAAGTAGAAACCCTTAAAGGATTTGGGGTAGAGGAACTTGATTTGGGGGTCTCTGCCGCCGGCGCCTGCCTTTTTTACCTTGAATTGACCAAGCACGACCGATTGGGGCATCTCTGTTCCATCCAGCGGATTGACGAGTCGGACTATATGTGGTTAGACCGGTTTACGATTCGCAATTTAGAGCTTTTCACTTCGTTCGACCCCAAGGGCAGCAGCTTGATTGATATGATTGATAAAACAATTACGCCAATGGGCGCCAGATTGTTGCGTCAATGGCTGATTATGCCCCTCAAAGACCGCGCAGCCCTTGAACGTCGTTACCAAATCATCCAAGCCTTTAGCGCTAATCCGGATTTGGCAAAAATCATTTCCCAAAGTTTGGGCTTGATTGGCGATATGGAACGACTTAGCGCCAAAGCGGCCGCAGGCCGCCTTTCTCCCCGAGAAGCGGTGCAGCTCAAAAAGGGATTGGAGGAGGTCAATATCATCCGCCAAGCGGCCTTGTCTTCGGATTCGGAAGATATACAAACGCTGGCGCAAGTCCTTGACCCCTGCGCCGAACTGGTGGCCCGCATAAGCCGCGACCTGCTGCCGGAACCGGCCCAGCAAATCGGCCGAGGCGATGTAATCGCCGCAGGCTGCCATCCTCAGTTGGACGAACTCCGCCATAAGGCAAGGCACGGAAAGGACTATATTTTGCAGATGCAACAGCGCGAAATTGAACAGACAGGCATATCTTCTCTAAAAATTAGTTACAACAACGTCTTTGGCTACTATATAGAAGTCCGCAACACCCACAAAGACAAGGTTCCTCCTCAATGGATTCGCAAACAAACATTGGTCAGTGCAGAACGATATATTACCCAAGAACTTAAAGAGTACGAAGAACAGGTCTTAGGCGCGGAAGAACGGATTATTGTGCTGGAACAGGAACTCTATGCAGGATTAATCGCAGAGATTCAAAAATATACCCGCCCGTTGCAGCAAAATGCCGGAATCTTGGCCCAAACGGATGTGCTGTTGGGTTTTTCTGTTTTGGCCCAATCGAATCGCTATTGCCGACCCCAACTCTTTGACAGTAACGTATTAGAAATCGAACAAGGCCGTCATCCCGTTATTGAGCGCCTCCTCCCTTCCGGCGAAAACTACATTGCCAACGACCTGTATTTGGACTGCGAAACCCAGCAAATTATCATCATTACAGGCCCCAATATGTCGGGAAAGAGCGCCCTGTTGCGCCAAACCGCCTTGATTGTGCTGTTGGCCCAAGCCGGGTCTTTTGTTCCTGCAAAGTCGGCCAAGATTGGGATTGTAGATAAGCTCTTTACCCGCGTAGGCGCCTCAGACAATATCTCCAGAGGGGAGTCCACTTTTATGGTGGAAATGCTGGAAGCCTCCGGTATTTTACATAACCTAACCCCCCGCTCGCTGGTGCTTTTGGACGAATTAGGTCGGGGAACCAGCACCTACGACGGCATCTCCATTGCTTGGGCCATTGTAGAATACATACATCAGCAACCTCTTGCTCGGGCTAAGACCCTTTTTGCCACCCATTACCATGAATTAAACGAAATGGCCGCCCAATTCCCCCGCGTGAAGAATTATCATGTATCGGTAAAAGAAGCCGACAATAAGGTTCTCTTTTTAAGGACGCTCAAGCCCGGAGGCATGGCCCACAGTTTTGGGATTCACGTAGCCCGTATGGCCGGTATGCCCCAAACGGTAGTTCAAACCGCCGAAAAAATGTTAAAACAGTTAGAGGCCCACGCCCCCAATCCCAAAGCAAAAACGGCCGCCACGCCAAGTTACCAACTTACCATATTTCCTTTAGAAGACCCTCTTTTAGTGCAACTTAGAGAAGATATTGCACATGTAGACATCCATAAACTGTCTCCACTCGACGCTTTTGATTTGCTCCGCGACTTAAAAAAACGGGTGGGATTATAATTATCTTTCTTTATGAAAAAGTTCAGCAGCACTATTATTATCTTTATCAAACTCCTCGGAGAAAGTTTTGGCTTTGCCACAACTTCGGTCAAGGCCGACAAAACCCGCGCCTTCCTCTCCCTGTTGGGAGTAACCATCGGCATTTTCTCCATTGTGGCCGTATTTACCACCATTGATTCGCTCAAGGGAAACATTAGCCGAAGTTTGGCCGCCTTGGGTTCGGACGTAGTATATATCCAAAAAATTCCATGGACATTAGAAGAGGGCGAAACAGAAATCAAATGGTGGGAATACCGCCAGCGTCCGTCCAATACTTATGAAGAATTTTTGAATCTGCAACAGCAGGCAACCACGGCAGAGGCTGTGGCCCTGTCCGTCAGTTTTAGCAAGGAGGTTAAATACGGCAGAAATACCATTTCCTCGGTATTTATTTCGGGCGTTACGGCCGACTGGCCGGAAGTATCTACGGTAAAAATCGGAGCGGGACGTTATTTTTCTCAATTTGAAGCCGGCGGCGCCCACAATGTGGCTGTTTTAGGCTATAGTATTGCCGAAGAACTTTTTAGCGGAGAAGACCCCTTGGGAAAAGTCATAAAGATTGACGGAAGCAATACCCGCATTGTCGGAATTTTAGAAGAAGAAGGAAGCAGCGAGATGCTCTCCCTCAACGCATCCGACCAAATGATTCTCCTTCCCTATCAATATGCCTGTACCATGGTTGACCCTCGCCAAATGGGACCCGATATAGTCGTAAAAAAGAAAACACCTGCCGATAAGGACGAATTTTTAGGCGAACTTACCACCATACTCAGAAACGCAAGAAGGCTAAAACCTACCCAAAAGAACAACTTCGCGATTAACGAAGTGAGTATTTTGCAAGATATTAATAATCAAATATTCGGCACTATTGCCGCGGTAGGGTGGATTATTGGGGCTTTTTCTATCCTAATTGGGGGCTTTGGGGTGGCCAATATTATGTTTGTATCTGTAAAAGAGCGCACGCCTATCATCGGAATCCAAAAAGCGCTGGGGGCAAAAAATTACTTCATCCTCACGCAGTTTCTTTTCGAGGCCGCCTTGTTGGCCATTATGGGAGGACTTGTGGGTCTGCTGATTGTTTTTATTGGCGCAGAGTTCGTCAACCACAATTATAGCTTTCAGATGACCCTAACTTTGGGCAATATCCTGCGCGGGGTAATCGTATCTACCGCCATTGGTTTGGTTGCCGGAATCGTACCCGCCTACATGGCCGCCCACCTCAACCCCGTGGTGGCGATTAATGCAAAGTAAGACCATCCACCCACTGCGTAAGCTCTATAAATTGCTGTACGCTTAACTGCTCGGGACGTAATCCTAACAGCGGCTGTTCCAACAAGGGGGTCGCGCCGGTCAACTGTTTGATAGAATTGCGTATTGCCTTGCGCCTTTGGTTAAAAGTAGCTTTTATTACCCGCTTAAACAGAACCTCGTTACAGTCCAAGGCCCTGCGGGCATTGCGACTCAGTCGAACCACAGCCGATTGCACCTTGGGCGGAGGCAAAAACACATGCTGCGGAACGGTACATAAATACTCAATATCATACCACGTTTGCAACAGTACGCTCAATATTCCATATGTTTTGGAGCCGGGTGGCGCGGCAATACGCTCTGCTACCTCTTTTTGCAACATACCCACCACCAGCGGAACCCTGTCTCGTTCTTCCAATACCTTAAAGAATATCTGAGACGAAATATTGTAGGGAAAATTCCCGATGACCAAAAAAGGCGAGCTGAAAATAGCGGACAAATCCATTTTTAAGAAGTCGGCCTGTATCAAACGTCCGTTCAAGGCCGGAAAATGAGTGAGCAAATAGTCTACCGACTCCTTATCAATCTCTATGGCGCGGAGGTCTATTTGGGGCTGTTCCAACAAAAATTGGGTCAGCACCCCCATGCCCGGACCCACTTCCAAAACAGGAAGATGCTCTTTAAAGTCGTATCCTTGAGGGATATCTGCCAAGCACATTGCCTCCACAATCCGCCGTGCCACCGACATATCTTTTAAAAAATGCTGGCCTAAGGCCTTTTTGGGCTGAACATACATGGGACAAACTTACTAATAATTCCGCTCAATCCTTAGGATTATTGGTAAATGGTCGCTGACACCGCCTTGATAGCGTGGTCCCAAATATGTCCTAAATGGCTTCATTCCTAAATATTTATCATCTTGAATCAGCAGAAATGGAGGGGCAAAAATGCGGCAATGCTCCGCAGAAGTATAGATGGGTTCGTTGGTGCAAAGCAGGTTTTCCGACACAATAAACTGGTCTATAAGTTCCCACCTGCCCCGATAGCGGATGGTGCCCTGCTTGCGGCGCACCAGCGGAACAGTGAGGTTGTGCAAAGGCCGCCCTTGAGAGAGCGCCTGCATGACTTTAGACAGGGGCGTGTCGTTAAAATCACCCATAATCATAATGTTTGCGGCAGGATGCAGGACAAATATCGAATCAACGCTCAGACAGAGCCTTTGGGCGGCGGCCATCCGCCTCGCCATAGAAGCTTTGGCGCCTCCTCTTTTAGAAGGCCAATGATTTACAAATAAATGCAAGGTATCTAAATCGTCTAATACCCCTTTTGCATAGAGTATTTCGCGGGTATGCTGCGTAGTATCGGGCAGGGGAACCCTAAGAAAACGGGACAACAATATGCGAAACCGTTCGGGGCGGTAAAGCAGGGCCACGTCTATCCCCCGCATATCCGGCCCATCTCGATGCAAAATGCGATAACCGGCAGGGGCTAAAGGAGTTTGCCTGACTAATTGTTCCAAGACAAAACGGTTCTCTATTTCGCAGAGGCCCACCCATACCGGAAGCTCATCCACGCCCATGGCAATTAGGGTTTTGGCAATACCGTCTCTTTTAGCTGTAAAACGCGGCCAAGTCCAACGATTGGCGCCGCGGGGCGTAAAGGCCAAGTCCTGCCGTTGCAGGGAATCCACAAAGGGGTCGTAGTAATTTTCTACATTCCAAAATACTGCGTCCGCGTGTCTCTTTTGGGCGTAACAAGCCGGAGAAAGGACGATACCGATAAGAAGAATCATTTTTTTCATACGCCAAAAATGATTCTTCTTTGGAAACAAACCGTGACAATTTGTGAAAATTAGAAGAATTTGCCGCGCCTGTCTTCTACTTTTGCAGCTATCGTCAGCGAATAGGCAGCCATTTGGCCCTGCTGCCCCGTAATTTGCCGCAGCCTCATTCCGGCGTCTTCTTCCGTATAATAAGCACCGGTTTGGCGACCATCCACCACAAATACATAGACTCCTATTCCTCCTTCTACCGGCCCCATAAGTTGATGTTCGGGGGCGCCGGAAACAGCGCCTATAAATTTAGGCTCCAATTGCTGCATCCCAAAAGCTCCAAAGGCAATGCCCGTTTGTCGACTTACCGTAACGCCCATCTGTTCCGCCAACTCCTCTATATCAAACACTCCTTGCATCTGAGTCTTTACGGCTTCGGCCATTTTGGCAATCTGTTTTTCCCGCTGCAATTCCATCCGAATCTCCATCTGCTTGTCTGCCAAAGAAGCATATCCTTTCTCGCGTATTCCGACCAAGGTGGCCACAACAAAATACTTATTGTCAATGGTTATAACCGGAGATACTTGGCCTTTTTTGGCCTCGTAGGTCCAACGGGAAAGCTCGCGGGCATTGTTTATGTTGGCCACCGTTTTAGCCCCTTCTACAATATTATAGGCGGGAAAAACCGGCCAGTCTTTTTCCCGAGCGACTTGGTCAAAGAGCGTTCCTTTATTCTCGCTCCTTGTAACCAATTCATTGGCTTGACTGTAATATTGTTGAAAAGTTTCTTTTCCGGCCACCGCCGTCCTCCACAATATAGCCAACTGTACTTTTCTATGCGGTCTGGTTTTTTGCGTTACCCTAAATACGTGTACGCCAAATTGAGAAGTATAACTAAAAGGACGATTCAAAGGAGCCGTTAAGCAGGTATCCAACACACCGGCAAACATGGGAGAGGTAATCCAGCCTAATTCTCCGGCTGCTTGAGCGCCGGTGGGGGGAATCAAGGAATATTGAGCGGCCAAGGCGTCAAAATTTCCGCCATCCCTCAATACGCTTACCAAACTGTCTGCCTGTGCTATTCCATCTGCGGGTAATAGAATATGCTGCACAAAAGCAGAGTCGGGCAACATCTTGGTAGATACAACCCTCGCAGAAAAGAAAGAGTCGCCCTCATGGGTTACCGGCAATACATCGCGGGGTCTTGCCGCAAAAGCAAAGCTGTCTAACACCGGCGAGATAGAAGCCAATTCCCCTGCCTTATAGTAGGATGGGTCAAAGGGTTGGTCTGAGTTTCGCGCCAAAAACTGTTGGAAGCTGGCGGTCGTCTTAAACTCCTCGTAGACTTTTTGCATTTCTGCCTCGGCCCTGCTGATATCCATTGCAGAAGGAACGATAGAAAATTGCACGTACTCAATATCTCTGCCGGCCTGCTGTTCGTACATGGGTTTATGCTTTTCGTAATAGGCTTTGATTTCAGAAGATGTGATGCTGATGGAGGTATCCGAAGCAAAACCCATAGGCTGCATGATAAATCGAACGTCAGAAGTTATATTGTTTTCTTCCATATCTCTGCGCAATTCAATAGTATTCAGCACTGTACTCTTGTCTATGAGCGAAAAATATTTAGTGTATAATTGATTTTGGCTCATATTTGATTCCAAAAACCGCCAATATAGCTGGGCCGCGCCGCTTGGGTCCGACTGCATGGACTGGATAAACTGCACCAGCCGGCTCCGAGAGAAATTGCCGTTTTCGTCTCTAAACAAGGCCTCCTGCTGCAAAATCGGCGAAATTTCCCTTCCTTGACTCATGTCAAACATTTCTTCTTGTCCCAAGGAGACGCCGGCTTTACGAAAAGCGGGATACATTACATACTCATTAATAAAGTGTTGCCAAGCAAGCTGTAGCACCATGTCGGATGCCTGTTCGTCCAAGCTCGACGAACCCGAAACCAATTGCTGGATATTGGTATAATGGTCCAATTGACGCTGAAATGCCTCATAGGTAATCGCCTTGCGGTTCATCACGCCCACATTATACTTAGAGGAAAACACAGACACCGCCGTTTGTAACGTACTCGGGTCTATGATAAAGGACAAAAGCGCCAGACCAATAATTACCGTAATAAATACGCCAAAGCGTACTCTGATTTTCTCAAGAACTGCCATATGTTAAAATTTGGTTTGTAACAAATAAATTAGGGCGCGAATATAGTGATTTTTTTTCTAACCCAAGCCATCTTACCTTTGGCGTAAAGAATCCATCGGGGACGCTAAAGAATCTACCGGAATGACGGGCGACCCATCGCCAGTATCACGCAAAATCCAATGACTGTAAAATGGATTGAATACCACTATATTATCTGCCTATCGTCGGATTCCATCCCAATGCCCTGTACAAAGCCGTCGGGTGAATAATACTTGATGTAGGCGTTGGTATAAATCTTTTTGCCCGCGCTGTCCCAATAAAGCGTATCGGTTTCTACCCGCTCCTCTTTAATAAAGTTAATAATCACCACGTCTCCATAAGCTTCCCAGCGCTCCTTGTTTCCGGTTGTACGAATAGCCCTTTGGGCCGTAATCTCAAATTCCGACAGGCCTTCCGGCGTAATTCCTGTCACCTTGATTCCTTGAGGAAAGATGTCAAACGGCTCGGGCAGCAACGAATAGCTTTCCATAAGCGGGGCTTCAAACCGAGTCCGGACCCGTCCATATTCCGACTCTATTAACCTCATCCCGTACACCGTTTGGGTAGACAAACTGTCGGTATGCCCAATGGCATCCGTTTTTTCTATGGATTCACGACACGAAAACAGTGCGGTAGCGCCCATTATAACGAGCGCTACCGTACATATAAACGTATATCTTGCGCCAAA
>WRBG01000015.1 GCA_009784635.1 Bacteroidales bacterium
ACCGGTGAAACGCCTACTGAGGTTCAGTTGAAGTACGGAGAAAGCGGGGTGGACTACACCATCCCGGCAGAGATTATGCCCGGCCTTATTCACAAACGGGGAGCGCTTTGCGCCGCCCGCACCGATAATCCCGAGAAGGCTTCATCCGGTTCACAATTCTATATTGTGCATACCGACGACGGCGCCAAACATTTGGACGGGAACTATACGGTTTATGGGGAAGTCATTGAGGGATTCGAGGTGATTGACCTTATTGTCAGTGAGCCGACAGGCGACAGGAACCGGCCGATAAAAGAGCCTAAAATCGTCTCCATCAAACCTGTGCTATAGCTTATGAAAGTCCGCCTGCTTGCCCTGTTGCTGCTGCCGTCCTTTTTATTTGCCCAACAACCCTTGCTTAGTCCTTACGAATTAGGCAACCAAAACCGCACCCCCCGTTTGGCCGAGACCATAGCCTTTTGCCAACAGTTGGTCGCCGCCACTACACAAGTAAGTCTTACATCCATAGGTATTTCTCCTCAAGGGCGCGAGATTCCTTTGCTGATTGTAGATAAAGACGGTTTGCAGGATGCCTCATCGGTACGCGCCTCCGGCAGGGCGGTAGTCCTAATCCAAGCCTGTATCCATGCCGGAGAACCGGACGGTAAAGACGCCGGACTGATGCTGATTAGAGACATTGCATACAAAAAATTATATCCCGATTTACTGAATCATGTGAGCATCCTGTTCCTGCCCATCTTTAACGTAGACGGACATGAAGATTTTTCGGCATGGAAGCGGATTAACCAAAATGGGCCCGAAGAATTAGGCAACCGCAATACCGCCCAGCGCCTCAACCTCAATCGAGACTATGTCAAGGCCGATGCTCCGGAACTGCGCCACTGGCTAAAACTGTACCACGAATGGATGCCCGAACTCTTTATAGACGTACACGTAACCAACGGCGCCGACTTTCAGTATGTAACTACCTACTCCATGGAAGATTGCGGACACATGGATTCGGCTCTGATTGATTGGAACCGCCGTGTTTTCGACAGGCAATTGAACCAACGTATGCAGGCAGACGGCTTTCCCATATTTCCTTATTTCTCCTTTGTGAGGCGGGACCAGCCGGAGTCGGGCATTACCATCCCAACCTTTCCCCCGCAATTCTCTACCGGCTACGCTGCCGTGCTAAACCGGTTGGGCATACTGGTGGAAAACCATGTCTACAAGCCCTATAAACAGCGGGTAGACGCCACCTATCGCCTACTGTTGCACAGCCTTGAGTTAATAGCCCAGAACCGGCAGGAACTGCAAACGATTATTGCCCAATCCGATTACCGCACAGCCTCGCCGGAATTTCGCAACCATCCCATCGCCTTGATGTATACCCCCACCCGCACCGACAGCATCCCCTGCGACTTTTTGGGATGGGAACTCATTACAGAAAAAAGCGAACTTTCGGGAGCCGACTGGACCCGCCACGACTACAACGCGCCCATTACCATCCGCACCCATCGCTATACTTCCTATGCTCCTTCGGTTCAAATCAAACTGCCCAAAGCCTATATCCTCCCGCCCGAATTTCTGGATATTATTGAGTTGCTTAAAGCACACGCCATTGTCTCTGAGACCCTGCCTCAAGAACAAAGCTTGGAGGTGGAAACCTATCGCTTTACCCAAGCCGAATGGTCCAGAGTTCCCAACGAAGGGCGGATTACCGCAACCACCCAATACACTACCCAAACAGAAAAACTGAACATTCCCAAGGGCAGCATAGTCGTCCCCACCAACCAACCCCGAGCCAAGCTCATTGCCCATCTCTTTGAGCCAAACGGACCTACTTCTTTGGTTTACTGGGGCTTCTTTACCGGCTTCCTTCGTCCTTCCACCGAGTTTTGGGTGAACCTCAACTATATGGAAGTAAAAGGGCGCGAGATGTTAGACAAAGACCCGGCGCTCCGGAGGGAATTTGAGGCCAAAAAAGCCGCAAACGCTTCTTTTGCCTCAGACCCACAGGCTATCTTACAGTTTTTTATGGACAAAATCCGGGTGCATGTAGAGCCTAACGCCAACCTGTATCCGGTAGTCAGAGCGACTACTTGGTAATCAGTCCTCCCTTGGCGCTGTCCACCGTAATGCTGTACTTTTGGTTGCCTTTGACAATCCAGCGGACAATCACTTTTCCGTTGCCGGGGATGTTGGCAACAGCCAACCTTTGGGGATTTACCTTTTGCTCCACGCCTTGATTGAGGTAGGCATCCTGCATCACCATGCCCACAACTACCTCCGGCCCGCTGATGGAAATCCAGTTGGGACGCTCAATCTTGTTCTGAATGTCAAAAGAGGAATGCGTAGGAATGAGCCGGCTGTTGGTAATCTCTGCCGTGATTTGGCGGTATCCGCCTCCGAGGGTCTTTTCCGTTACGGAAGCAATGTCCAATTGGGGCGTGTGGTAAGCGTGGTAGATTACAAAAATGGCGTTCCGGTGGGCGTCTGCCTCCAGCAAAAAGCCGGGGTTAAGGCGTTGGGGGCTGTTTTTCTTTAGGCCTCCAATCTCGATTTTGCCATAGACCGGATGGTCAAATTCTGTCCACGGGACATAAGCGTCTCCAAGAAGCATGGTTTTGTTAAATTCTTCCATCATGGACGCCCTGTCTCCTTGATAAGCTCCATGATACATCATATCGGAATGCCACAGTTCGTTACAGAAAGAAAAGATGCCGCGGCCAAAAGCTGACCAGTCAAGCTGACCTCCATATATGGTGTAGAGGTCCCGATACACAACATAGTATCTATAACCCGGAATTATTTCCTCCCCTTTTTTCCCAATAGCATCATATACGGCCCTGTCCGAACGACTGACTTTGTCTGCATCCATTTCGGAGCCGGGAGGGCTGAGCAACATACCGCCATTGTTATGGAAACTCTGCACGCCTGCAATGTTGGGATGAGCTTGCAAAAAGTTGTTTACCGCTTGTGATTCCGGCAGGCAAAACGGATATTTTAAGGCCCCGCTTTGGATAAAATTGGGTTGCCAGTTAAAGCCAAAGTCGCGATTGGGGTCATATCCTCCCGGACCATCTTCTCCGACTCGGCCATCGCCATCCATATCCAAGCCTTCAATTCCCAGCAGGTCGTACTGCCCCCGTACCCCCACGGGGGCCGGAATGAGGCGGTTGGGATAGTTGGGGTCAATGATATGCGTTCCGTTGGGGTTTTTCTTACGCATCTGGGTGATGAATCCGTCTCCGTTAAGGTCCTGCGGTCCGTCTTCGTCGGCAACGCCGTCTCGGTCGTTATCTACGGGAAATATGCCGGAACGGAGCGAGCCGGCCTCTTCGGTAAATACCGCCCGTCCGTCCGGATTGATGGTGGGGGCAATGTAAAATGTTTTTTGTTCAAGTAACTCTTGAATATAGGCATTTTCGTGGAAATTTTCAATAAGGTACCAAGCTATATAGAGCGCCATCTCCGTCCCTTGAATTTCATTCCCGTGGAGGTTGGCATCTATCCACATAGCCGGTTTACGGTCGGGATTTCCTTTTGAAAAGTCCGATACGGTAAGCAGCCAAATATCGCGGTCTCCCACCGATTTTCCTATGCTTTGGAGCCTAACCAAATGGGGATATGCCTTTACCATCTCTTTGCAAAGCGCTTCTATGCCCGCATTGGTGTGGTAACGGTTCCAACTTACTTGTACTTTAGGATTTACGGGAGTTCCGGATGCCTTAAAGTATTGAGGCGTATAAGTTTGTCCGTGTAGCGCTGCCGATGCACAAACGGCGAGCGCAAGAATCCATGTATATGAGAATATTTTTTTCATAAATCATCATTTGCTAACAACCCCTCCCTTAGCGCTGTCCACCGTAATGCTGTACCTTTGGTTGCCTTTGACAATCCAGCGGACAATCACTTTTCCGTTACCGGGGATGTTGGCAACGGCTAATTTTTGGGGATTTACCTTTTGCTCCACGCCTTGATTGAGGTAGACGTCCTGCATCACCATGCCCACAACTACCTCCGGCCCGCTGATGGAAATCCAGTTGGGGCGCTCGACCTTGTTTTGGATGTCAAAAGAGGAATGGGTAGGAATGAGTCGGCTGTTGGTAATCTCTGCCGTGATTTGGCGGTATCCGCCTTCGAGGGTCTTTTCCGTTACGGAAGCAATATCTAATTGGGGCATGTGGTAAGCGTGGTAGATTACAAAAATGGCGTTCCGGTGGGCGTCTGCCTCCAGCAAAAAGCCGGGGTGAAGACGACCGGGGCTGTTTTTCTTTAGGCCTCCAATCTCGATTTTGCCATAGACCGGATGGTCAAATTCTGTCCACGGGACATAAGCGTCTCCAAGAAGCATGGTTTTGTTAAACTCTTCCATCATGGACGCCCTGTCTCCTTGAAAAGCTCCCCGATACATCAAATCGGCATGCCACAGTTCGTTGGAGAAAGTAAAAATGCCGCGGCCAAAGGTGCCCCAGTCGGTGGCGCCTCCATACACGGTATAGAGGTCGCGATAGATGACCATATATCTGTATGCGGGAATAATCTCCTCTCCCTTTTTTCCAATGGCATCGTAAACAGCTCTGTCCGAACGGCTGATATTATTTGCATCCATTTCGGAGCCGGGAGGACTAAGCAGCATGGCGCCGGAGTTATGGAAATACTGCCCTCCCGCAATATTGGGATGGGCCATTAGGAAGTTATTTACCGCTTGTGATTCGGGGAGGGAGAATGGATATTTTAAGGCCCCGCTTTGGATAAAATTGGGCTGCCAATTATAACCATAATCGCGATTAGGGTCGTATCCGCCCTGCCCATCTTCTCCCACGCGGCCATCGCCGTCCACATCCAAGCCTTCATTTCCCAACAGGTCGTATTGCCCCCGTACCTCCACGGGGGTCGGAATGAGGCGGTTGGGATAGTTGGGGTCAATGATATGCGTTCCGTTGGAGTTTTTCTTACGCATTTGGGTGATAAATCCGTCTCCGTTAAGGTCTTGATGCCCGTCTTCGTCGGCAACGCCATCTCGGTCGTTATCTACGGGAAATATGCCGGAACGGAGCGAGCCGGCTTCTTCGGTAAATACCGCCCGTCCGTCCGGATTGATGGTGGGGGCAATGTAAAATGTTTTTTGTTCAAGCAACTCTTGAATGTAGGCATTTTCGTGGAAATTTTCGGTGAGGTACCAAGCTATGTACAGCGCCATTTCCGAGCCTTGTATTTCGTTTCCATGGATGTTGGCGTCTACCCACATAGCCGGTTTTCTGTCGGGATTTCCTTTGCTAAAATCCGACACGGTAAGCACCCATATATCGCGGTTTCCCACCGATTTTCCGATGCTTTGGAGTCTGACTAAGTGGGGATATGCCTTTACCATCTCTTTGCAAATCGCCTCTATGCCCGCATTGGTGTGGTAGCGGTTCCAGCTTACTTTTACTTTAGGATTTACAGGAGTCCCGGATGCCTTAAAATATTGAGGCGTATAAGTTTGTCCGTGTAGCGCTGCCGATGCACAGACGGCGAGCGCAAAAATCCATGTACAGGATAATATTTTTTTCATGATGCAAAACTGTGCTAAAGGTTAAAGGGAGATTTGGGCGCTTGCGTAGCCGGCGGTAGGCGTGCCTGTCTCTACGCTCAACCTGCCGCTGCCTTGAACAATCCAAGTGATTTCTACCGTTTCGCCTCCTTTCAAGACAGGTCGGGTTACTTTACGATTGCCTTGAATAAGGCTTTGGCTTGAGCTTAGTTGGAGTTGGGTGGTGATATATTTCAGATACAGAGACCGTTCCCCAATCTGATTGATGGTGGGCATAACGCCGTTATTCTTTATTACAAGGGTAACGCGAGCAATGTTCCTGTCTAATGTTTCTTTTTTAAATGCTACGATAGAAATGCGCGGCGCCGCTTTGGTCAGTTCGGCAACAAAAGAGGTGTGTTTTTGGGCCAATTCGCGAACCATAGCGTAGGGAGGATTGTACATCAGATGCGGCTTGATGCCCCCCACTTCCACTTTTTGGTCGGGAAAATCGGGATGGTTGTTGATGACTGTCCAAGGGACAAAAACATCGCTAAGGCCGTTTGCCGCCGCCCAATTGAGGTAGGTCAGTTCAAGGTTGCCATCTGTGGCTCTGTCGGAAGAGACCGGCCACCACGCGGGAGTGGCAAAGGAGTAGCGACCATAGTGCTGGTATCCCCATGTGTGAAATTCTCCTCCCTCCGCGGGGAGGGCGGTGGGGTTGGCCACATCGGAAACCAACTGATTATAGAGCAAACTCACATAGCTATTTATATTGGAGTCGTCCGCATTTTCAGGTCCATAACCGGCTTGACGGGTAGAGAAGGCCCTTGCCGCCCTTGAGAGGTTGTTGTGGAGCGAAAAACTGAGGACGGTGTGTACATTGTAGGCGTCATAAAGAAAGTCGGCCACAGCCTTGCTCTCCACTTCGGAGACAGCCCAGTCCCCGCCCGTGGGTTGGAAGTTCTTATACATAAAGGTAAAGTTCTTGTTAAAGTTCACCCCACCCTCTCCGTCTTCGTTAAAGAGACCATCTTTATCGTTATCAATACCTTCACTCAAAAGCAGGTACTTGCCCGTTTCTCCCTTGGCTGGATTGGCCGGCACTAATATCCGCGGGTCAACGGGAGATGCAATATAAGTACCTTTGGGCGATTCTACCCTCATTTGGGTAATCATTTTGTCGTTGTTAAGGTCTTCAAACGGGTCTTCGCCCGCAACGCCGTCCCTGTCGCTGTCGGTTTGCCTTGCATTCACCGTCCGTTCATACCTTAGCGGAGCAAAATACTGCTCGGTAGCGTCCGGATTCACATTGGGAAAAATGTAATAGGTATTTCCGGCCAAAACAGCGTCTATGTCGGGCTGGGCCAGCAGGTTTTCGGCGATGCCCATGGCCATTTCCACGCCCAAGAGGTGGCGGCCGTCAACCCCTCCCAAAATAGCAATGGCAGGATGTTTGGCCGATTCGCCCTTTCCAAGACTGAGCAGCCAAATGTCGTGGCCTCCGGCTGTTTTGCCAAGACTTTTAAGTTGTACCCTGTCGGGATATTTATCCCTCAAAGCTTGTGCGCGGCGGGTAATTTGCGCATAATTGCCGTAGTCTTGAGCGGACGCAACCGCGGCAAAACCCACAATCAGTGTGAACAGTAGTAGTTTTTTCATTTCCGATGTTATTAGATATGCACACAAAGTTAAAATAAAATCGGAAAGTCCGGTTTTTACGGATTCAGCAAATCGGTATTCCGATACTCCAGCACATCGTAAATGAACTCCAGCGCGACCTTAGCAGGGCCATTAGGCTGCAACTCCAGCGCCTTTTGGTAGGCATTGATGGCATCGCCCCACTGTTGTTTTTGGCGACACGCTTGCCCTAAGCGAATCCAGTCGTCATGCGTCATGATGTTAGGCTACTATACCAATCCCGAAAATCCCATAAACGCCAACGACAAAATCCCGGCCGTCACCAAGGCAATGGGAATACCTCTAAACGCTTTGGGCACATCGGACAACGCCAGCTGTTCGCGCAGACCGGCAAAAATGACTAAGGCTACGCCAAAGCCTAAGGCGTTGGCCACGGCAAATGCGATGGACTCGGGCAGATTGAGCAGATGCGCCGCGCCGCCAAAGGAAAACTCTTTAGTAACGACTAAGATGGCCACCCCCACTATGGCGCAGTTGGTAGCCATCAACGGAAGAAAGATGCCCAATGCGCGGTAGAGCGAAGGACTGATTTTCTTGAGGATAATTTCTACCATTTGTACCAAAGAGGCGATAATCAAAATAAAACCTACCGTCTGCATAAATTCTATCTGCAAGGGGACCAGCACATAATAAAACAACAGCCAAGTTATTAAAGTAGCCAAAGTCATGACAAAGGTAACGGCCCCTGCCATGCCTATTGCAGTCTCCACTTTATTGGACGCCCCAAAGAAAGGACAAACGCCCAAAAACTGCGCCAGCAATATGTTGTTTACAAAAACGGCCGATATAATAATGATAATGTATTCCATAACGCTACGCCTTTATCTTGGTTAACTTATTAAAGATGACGATTAGGTACCCCAAGGCGATGAATGCGCCCGGAGCCAAAATAAACACCAACATGCCATCGCCCGAAGCAAATTTATAGCCAAACACCGACATGCTGCCCAACAACTCCCGTACTGCGCCCAAGGCGGTCAGAGCCAAGGTAAAGCCCAAACCGATTCCCAAGCCGTCAAAAACCGAATTAAGCACCGAGTTTTTGGAGGCATAGGCTTCTGCCCGCGCCAGCAAAACACAGTTTACCGCAATCAAGGGAATAAAAATCCCCAGCGTAGCATACAAGCCCGGGGTATAGGCCTGCATCATCAACTGCACCACGGTGGTAAAGCCTGCAATAACCACAATATAAGCGGGAATCCTCACTTGATTGGGAATGGCGCCCGCAACTATTGATACCACCGCATTGGACATTATGAGTACCATCATGGTAGCCACCCCCATACCCAAGCCGTTGATGGCAGAGGAAGAGGTGCCCAAGACGGGGCACATGCCCAACAACAGCACAAAAACGGGGTTTTCTTTAATGATGCCCTTGGTAATGATTTGTAATTTGTTCATCTGTATATCCTCCTGTTATTGTTGGGTTACTGTTAGAAACGCTTTGTACGCCAATTCCACCGCATCGCAAAAGGCGCGAGAGGTGATGGTAGAAGCGGTTATGGCGTCCACATCGCCCCCGTCTTTTCTTACGGACAATTTAAAATTATCGGGATGTTTTCCGTTAAACTGCAAACTCCAATTGGCCTTCTTCTGCTCTATCTTGTCGCCCAGACCGGGGGTTTCTGCATGACTGACTACGGCGCTGTTGTGTATGGTGCCGTCTGGCAAAAATCCTATCATCAGCACAATAAGACCGCTAAAACCTTGGGTAGTGGATGCTTCTATGGCGTATCCTACGGGTTCGCCTCCATGAAGGGCAGGGTAAATCTTCACCTTCTTTCCATCAACCACCTTCTCTATAATCTCTACCGAGGGGTCGTTGTCAAAAGCCGGCACTACCGCCGCAATGGCAGCGTTCACTTCATTTTTCTTTGCTAACTCAATAGATTCATACGTAAGTATATATACGCCTCCAAGCAAGGCGGATACGCCCAATGTCACCCCAAAGAGGCAGAGCAGCATATTTTTTAAACTCGATTCTTTAGCCATTTTTTATTACCTCCCCAAAGCGTTTTGGTTTACAATACATATTAAGCAAAGGAACCATTGCGTTCATAATCAGAATAGCAAAGGAGATTCCTTCGGGATAGGCGCCATACACGCGAATCAATACCGTAATGACGCCTATGCCCACGCCAAAGATTATCATTCCCTTGGTACTCATGGGAGAGGTGACATAGTCGGTAGCCATGAAAATTGCGCCCAGCAGTATCCCGCCCGTTAACAGATGGAAAAGAGGGTCGGCGTTCTGTTGCGGGTTAATGAGCCATAGAATACCGGTAAAAAGGGCAACAGTCACAAATATGGTCAAGGGAATGTGCAGGCGGATTACTTTACGGTACAGCAAATAGGCAAAGCCCAACAAGAGGGCAAAGGCATTGGCTTCTCCCATAGAGCCTCCTATCTTGCCCCAAAGCAAGTATTGGTACGAAAAACCGTGCGCCCCCTGCAACTGTTCCATCGTCAATCCTCCGGCCAATCCCTCCTTGATAATTCCCAGTGGCGTAGCGCCGCTAATGGCGTCCGCGCCAACGCGAAAGATGCTTGGAGGCACCGTCCAATCGGTCATCAACACCGGAAAAGAAATCAGCAACACCACCCGGCCCACCAAAGCGGGGTTAAAAAGGTTGTTGCCCAATCCGCCAAAAGTCATTTTGGCAATACCTATGGCCACCACCGCCCCAATCATCACCATCCACCAAGGGGAGGTGGGGGGAAGATTCAAGGCCAACAGGACGGCAGTCAATAGGGCGGACATATCCGATATGGTGGAAGGCCCGTTAATCAAATATCGCTGAATCAAATATTCTACCGCCACGCAGGTAGCTATGGAGACGGCAAAGACAGACAAGGCGCTCAATCCCATAAAATAGACGGACACCAATACCGCAGGTATCAGCGCAATAAGCACATCGAGCATGATACGGCGGGTATTTTCTTTTCCGTGCAGGTGGGGCGCCTGAGAAACAAGTAGCTTTTTCACCATTATATTATTTGGTTTTAATTCTTAGGACGATTTTTCATGATGGCCAATACCTGATTCCTCGAAAAACGCATCATATCGAGCAGGGGCAAATAAGCAGGACAGGTGTACATGCAGCATCCGCATATCATACAGTCATACACGTGGTTTTGTTCCAATTCCTCCACGCAATTAGAAAGGCCGTACTTGTACAGCAAATAAGGCTCAAGTCCCATGGGACACGCTTCTATACACTTACTGCAACGAATACAGGCGCTTTGGGGCAAACGCTTGGTTTCCTGTTCCGACAGGAACAAAACGGCAGAACTTCCCTTGAGCACGGGGGCCTCCAAGTGAAGCGCAGACTCGCCCATCATGGGGCCGCCCAACACGACTTTAACCGTATCCTCCGGCAGACCTCCCACCGCAGCAATCAGCTCCGACAGGGGGGCGCCTATCCTAACGCGGAAATTCCGCTGGTTCAAAAGGCTGCGTCCGGTTAGGGTTACTACCTTTTCTACCAACGGTTTATTTTTTTGCACCGCCTCGTACACGGCTAAGGCGGTACCCACATTCTGCACCACCACCCCTATATCTATCGGCAAGCCCATAGAGGGCACCTGACGTTTGACCACGGCTTCTATCAACTGTTTTTCTCCCCCTTGGGGGTACCTCTTTTTTAGGGAGACTATCTCTATGCCGGAATGTTGTTTGACCAATTTCGACAGGTGGCGGATGGCGTCCGGTTTGTTCTCTTCAATGCCTATGTATCCTTTTTGCACGCCCAAGGCCCGCATCATCAACTGAGTGCCAACCACGATTTCGGCCCCCTTTTCTAACATCAACCGATGGTCCGAGGTAAGGAAAGGTTCACATTCCGCTCCGTTAAGAACCAGACATTCCGCCTTTTTATCCGGCGGCGGGGAGAGCTTAACATGGGTCGGAAAAGTGGCTCCGCCCAAGCCTACAACTCCGCCCTCAGCTATTTTTTTGACGATTTCGGGGCCCGACAGGTTTATATCTCCGACAAGCTCCGCCGATTGGTCTATTCCCTCCATCCATTCGTCTCCCTGTACATCAATAATCACTGTCATGGATTTATTGCCCAAAGGGTTGGGATAAGGTTCCACCGATTTGACAACGCCCGATACCGAAGCGTGTATGTTGGCCGATATAAATCCGGAGGCCTTACCGATGATTTGGCCAACCTGTACATAATCGCCCTTGCCAACCACAGGCTCTGCCGGAGCGCCTATGTGTTGGGCCATGGAAATATAAGCGACAGCCGGAAGGGGAAGATTTTCAATCGCTTGATTTGCAGATATTTTATTATCATGGGGATGAATCCCTCCAACGGAAAATGTTTTGCTCATAGAGGTTTAGCTGTTTACAGAGTGATTAATGGGTTGGGGCGTAGCGTCAACCGCTTTTTTGGGGGGAAAATTCACCTCCACAATGGCGCCGGTAGGACATTCGGGTACGCATTTCCTGCACAACTTACATGTATGAAAATCAATGTACGCCAAATTATTTTCTAAGGCAATGGCGTTGAACGTACAAACCTTCACACATTTGCCGCATCCGATACAAGCCGCTTGACAGGCCTTGCGAGCCACCGCGCCTTTGTCTTTATTTTGGCAATTTACATAGAGCCTCCGCCCTTTAGGCCCCACATTCCTAAGTTCAAACAACACTTTGGGACAAGCCTTTACACAAGCTCCACAGCCTGTACACAGCGGCTCGTCCACCACGGGCAGACCCGTTTGGCTATCCATGTGCAGGGCGCCAAAAGTACAGACCCGCACACAATCGCCCAACATCAAGCAACCGTACCGGCAGGCAGTGCTTCCGCCGTACAGCGAAGCCGCCACCATGCAGGAGGCCATACCATCGTATTGATTGGTCGATTCGCGTTTTTCGCAGGAACCCCCGCAACGCAAGACCGCCAGCGTGGGCGTCTTTTCCACCGCCGTCCTGCCCAGAATCTGAGCTACCGAAGCCATTAGGGCGTTGCCGCCTACCGGACAAAACAGTTCGTCCAACGACTCGGCTTGCACGCAACACTCGGCAAAGGCGCGGCAGCCCGGCAACCCGCAACCGCCGCAGTTGCCGCCGGGTAAAACAGCCCCCACCTCGTCAATCCGGGGGTCTTCATAAACTTTAAATTTTTGGGCCACAAAATAGAGTACTGCCGCCAAAAACACGCCTAACACACTAAGCATTACGACGGTAAATAGAAATATTGAACTCATACAAGTTAGCGGAATAAAATTTTTTCGCACCAAAGGTAACGCTTTTTTTCAATCCGCAAAAAACCTAAAAGAGTTTGCCGCTGCGCTCCATGAACAATACGAACCCCCACTCTTGCTCTGCCTCAAGCCGTACCACCAAAACGAAAAAAGCGACCCCGCAAATGCAAGGTCGCTCGTTGTTTTAATATCTTTATTTTTTAACTTTCTCAAAAGCTAAACTACCAATACCTGTCAGACCAATAGACATTGATTTGTCATGAACAACAAAATCATAAGTAAGTTTACTACCTATCTTAAGATAGAGTCGGTGGGCAGTTTCTTGTTCCGGTATGGAGTATGTATATGTTCCTTCCCTTATATTAAAAATACTTTCTTCAAATCCGATAGTCCAGTTTGGATGATTCATTCTACCTTTAACTATTAAAACACTGTCTGCTTTAAACTCAAAAGTTACATTGAGGTCTGAATAATCAAGTGGAGGAAGTTCTTCGTCGGGATTTCCTATGATTGGGCCTGAAAAAGAGGCTTTCATAAGCTTCCATGCTCCAACCCAAGGTTCTTGGGTTGCTTCAACTATTGTATCTGAGGCTTCGTTAAGCTCTCCCTTAGAAGCAACACCCTTGTTGCACGAACACAAAAGAACAACTGAGGCAAGGAGTAAAAAAAGATTTTTAATGATGTAAAATGTTTCCTTCATCTTGATTTATTTTTAAAATTGAGCGGCAAAGATATGGACAATAAAATGATACAACCAAACAAAAAACCTCATTTCTCCCTATACTACAATAAGATATAACTATAATACTTATTAATACTCTGGATTTTAACGCATTATAAATTATTGATACTCAAATTTTAATTGTTCAAGGGCACAAAGTAAAAAATTTCATCTATTTTTGCGCCATGTCCCTCTTTAAGCCCTATAACCCTTAAAATAAAATGAAACAAAATCTTATCCTTTTAGTTGCCGCATTGTTCATGCCGGTTTTTGTATCCCCGCTGTTTGCCCAAGCGGATGGAAAAATGAATATAATCATTATTGGTGCCCATCCGGACGATGCCGATAAGGTGGGCGGAACCGCCTATAAATGGAAGTTAGCCGGATTTGATGTGTTGATGGTCTCGTTTACCAACGGCGATGCAGGTCATCAGACCATCAAGGCAGAAGAGTTGGCAAAAATTCGTCGCGAAGAGGCGCGGAGGGCCGGAGAAGTGATTGGAATTAGATATATCACCCTCGATAACCCGGACGGAAAGTTGATGCCCACTTACGAAAACAGACTGCAAATGATTAAGTTAATCCGTGAGCATAAAGCCGATGTTGTCATATTCCCGCGTCCGTATGATTACCACCCCGACCATAGATATACCGGAACGCTTGTGCTTGATGCCGCCTATATGGTTACGGTTCCTACTATTTTGCCCGAAGTTCCGCATTTGGAAAGAAACCCCATGTTCTTGTATATGAGCGACGGTTTTACCATTCCTGTAGCTTTTGTTGCCGATGTTGCCATTGAGATTGACGATGTTATTGAGAAAAAAATGGATATGTACCACGAGCATAAATCGCAAATGTATGAGTGGATGCCCTTTAATGGCGGATATTTGGAGAGCATTCCTGTGTCTGACGCAGACCGAAGGGCTTGGTTAGGAGCGTCCAGAAAAAGAGGTTCGGACGCAACTCCGCACAGAAACAAGCTTATTGAATTATATGGTCCGGAAAGAGGTGCAGCCATAAGGTATTGCGAAACTTTCCAAGACTCCGGTTATGGCAGAAGGCTCACCAAAGATAATCTGAAAACATATTTTCCGTTTTTGCCGTAATGAGCGTGGGGTTGATAGCGCCCCTATGGTTTCTCTAACACAAAAACATATTCCCGCCCGATTCGGTCTCTAAAGAGCCAAACCACCCAATAGCAGACTAAGGGGGCGGCTAAGGCGGCCAATCCGGTAAGCAGTTCGGATACGCCAAGGGCATGAAGCGTGAACAATACGGCCAACAGTACCATCAACGGCAATACATACATCAGAAATACCGCCCTAAAGCCCAAGGAAGTCTTGAGGCTGACCCGCGCCTCCTCTCCCACGCTCCAACTCTGCCCGGGCAAGGGAGCTGCCTCGATTCGTTTTTCTTTTTGTTCCGACAGGGAGCATAATCCCTTTGCCTTACATTCCGCGCAGGCAGACCGGTTGATGATTTCTACCACAATCTGTTCGTCCGTTACGGAAACCACAGTGCCCTTACGTTCAATCCGGCGGAAATCAGCCATGATGCTATTATCTTATCTTGCTGGTCAATGGGAATTTAAGCCCTTCATATTTGGAAATTCGGGCAGATACCCTGCCCACAACAATGGGCGTTTCCAACCAAATGGGGAGCCGGTTGTCGTCGTCGGAGAGCCAAATCAACATCTCCTCTTTACCCGTAAATACAACTCCGGCGACTAAAGTCGCGGAAAATTTTTTGCACTGAAAGGTACCCACGCCGGGGACTCTTTTTTGCTCCGTACCCAAATAGCGAAAATGAAGGTCGTGCATCTCCTCGTCAATCACAAACGAAAGCGACAACTGCTCCCCCACTTTCATGGCGGAGGTCTCTATATTCCGAGCAAAATAGAGCAGGGTCATCAAGTCAAAGGTACAGGATTTGCCCTGCATCAAGGTATCTTTGACCCGATTGTTGCTGCGGGTAATGCGGGCGTCTATAGAATAGTCCTCTTTAAAAAAGTAGCGGTTTTTAATCGTGTACTTCCCCTCGTTTATGTCGCGAAAGAAATAGAGCGGTCTAAGGTTGCTTGCCTTAAAACGAGCCTCGTAACTATCTCGAATTCTAAAGAATCTATCGAAAAAAGGATAAGTTTTTACCGTGGCCAAAGCCTCAAAATAGGGCTCTTTTTCCCTTTGGTCTTCTCTATAATAAACGGTGGTCGTCAGCTCTCCCACTGCGGTGCGAAACGCCCATGTATGATTGGCCACAAAAGTGATTTGCTCCCCGTCTTTAAACGAAAGCTGTTCAAAAGGAATGTTCCGGATTGGCAAACATTCCTGTCCCTGCGCCCAAACCATAACGGGACATATCCCCAAAAACAAGAGTATGCTGTATGCCTTTTTCATCTACTCAAAATCATCATTGGGGGTTATGGACTGGCTGTTCATTTTAGAGCCATAGGTTTGGGAAGGATTATTGACACTATGCAACTCTTGGTCGTTCATATCTAAGAATTTGGCTTGTGCGCTGCGGAAGTGCATAGGTATATCTTTTGCTTCTCCATTCCGGTGTTTGGCAATAATCAAGTCTGCCACCCCAATCAAAGAATTGCCTTTTTCATCTTGAAAAATTCCGTAGTATTCGGGCCGATGGATAAAGGCCACAATATCGGCGTCCTGTTCAATAGCTCCGGATTCCCGCAGGTCGCTCAACTGCGGCCGCCTGCTGCTGCCTCCTCGGGTCTCTACCGAGCGATTCATCTGGGACAGGGCAATAATCGGAACATTCAACTCTTTGGCAATCGCTTTGAGCGAGCGCGAAATAGCCGATACCTCCTGCTCCCTCATGCTGCGCAGTTCCGGAGGGCCGGTCATGAGTTGCAAATAATCTATAACGATGATTTTCACTCCATTTAGCGACACCAAACGGCGGGCCTTGGAACGAAACTCATAAATGGACAGGGCCGGAGTGCTGTCTATGTACAGCGGCGCATGGTACAAATCGTTAATCCGGGTATTTAATTGGGCCCATTCATAGGATTGCAGCTTTTTCCCTCCCCTAATTTTATCTGACTCCAAACCCGTTTCGCTCACCATAAGCCTTCTGATTAATTGCAGGGGAGCCATTTCCAAGGAAAAGAAAGCCACCGGGATCTTGTGTTCCACCGACATGTTTCTGGCCATGGTCAGCACAAAAGCCGTTTTTCCCATAGAAGGACGCGCGGCTATAATCACCAAATCCGATGCCTGCCAACCCAAGGTTACCCGGTCCAAAGAAGTGAATCCCGATGGAATCCCGCTCAAGCCGTCCTGCCTAAGTTGGGCGGCCTGCAAATCTTCTATGGCTTGGTCCAACACCGTCTTCACGGGCATGGTATCACTCCTGAGCCTGCGGTCCGACAGCATAAAAAGCTTTTGCTGGGCCGTGTCGAGCAAATCGTCTACTTGAATCGAATCGTCAAAAGAATCCCGCTGCACCTCGTAGGAAATGCTAATCAACTCCCGCTGGATGTACTTTTGCAACAGTATCTTGGTATGGTAATCAATATGCGCAGCCGCCCCTACCCGATTACTCAACTGGCTCAAGTAAAAAGGACCGCCGACTTCGTCCAACAACTGTTCCTTCTTTAGCTCCTCGGCCACGGTAAAAATATCTACCGGAGCGTGGCGGTCTGCCAAGGTCTTAATAGCTGTAAAAATCTTTCTGTTGGCTTCTTTGTAAAAACATTCGGCCACCAAAATACCCATTATGTCGGTTACGGCGCCGGCTTCGAGCATCAAGGCGCCCAACACCGCTTCCTCTATATCAAGAGCTTGTGGCGGCTTCTTTCCCATATCAAGCCCCAACAAGTCAATATTGGTCTCTTTTTTTTGCCGGCCTTTTTCTTTTTTTACTGTGTTGGTCATAAACCTCTTATATACGTTCCAGTGCTTTTACAATCAAAGTGCAAGCATCATCAATTTCTTGAAAATCAATGGTTAATGGAGGCGATATCCTAAAAGCCGAGCCGCAAAAAAGAAAGCGGTCCAATATGATGCCCTCTTCTGCCGCTACCCGGACAAAATTTTTGGCTTCTTCTTCGCTGCTTAACCTGCATGCCCACAACAATCCGGCTCCACGCATGTCCAAAATGCGGCTATGACCTGCCAAATGCTCCCTAAACCACTGTCCTTTCTCTTCTGCCTCTTCCGACAAATTTTGTGCCAAAATCACTTCGAGGGCGGCCATTCCCGCCGCACAGCATATAGGATGCCCCCCAAAAGTGGTAATATGTCCCAAGGCTGGCTCCGATTGCCAAGCCTTCATCAAATCCGGACCGGTCACCAAAGCGCCCAAGGGCATACCTCCGCCTAAAGCCTTGGCCAAACACAACATATCCGGAACCACTCCGTATTTTTGAAAAGCGAATAAAGCCCCCGTCCGGCCAAAACCGGTCTGTATCTCGTCAAAAATCAATAAGGCGCCGGTTTGGCGACAACGCTCCTGCAATGCTTCCAAATAACCGGCTTGGGGTAAGACGACTCCCGCCTCTGCCTGAACAGGCTCTACCAAAACAGCCGCCGTGGCCGCGCTAATCAAAGCAAGGTCTTCTATGTGGTTGAAGCGAATCTGCTGCACGGCGGGTAAAAGCGGACGAAAAGGCTGTTTAAAGGATTCGTCTCCAATCAGACTCAAAGCACCGTGGGTACTGCCGTGATAAGCATGTTTACAGCCTATCAGCTCCCTGCGGCCCGTAAGCCTTTTGGCCAACTTGAGGGCGGCTTCCACCGCCTCGCTGCCGGAATTTACAAAATATACCGATTTTAAAGGCTCCGGCAGTTGCGAAGTCAAAAGCTCTGCGTACTTCACTTGGGGAGCTTGAATAAATTCTCCGTAGACCATTAAATGAGAATAGGCCCCGGCTTGCTCCCAAATAGCGTCCACCACCTTGGGATGACCGTGCCCAATATTGCTTACGCCAACTCCGGAAATTAAGTCCATATACGACTTACCTTGGGGCCCAAAAAGTCGGACCCCTTCTGCACGCTCTATTTCAAGTCCCATAGGCTCAGGCGATGTCTGGCCTAAATGCTGAAAAAAGAGGGCTCTATGGGCATTATTTTCCGTCCATTTCTCCATCTACCAAAATCCGGCCACAATATTCACACACTATAATTTTCTTGCTCATGCGAATATCCAACTGCCGCTGGGGAGGAATCTTGTTGAAGCATCCTCCACAGGCATCCCGCCTTACCGTTACCACCGCCAATCCGTTGCGGGCGTTGGACCGCACTTTTTTGTAAGCGGCCAACATCCTGTCGTCAATTTGGGACTGGATTTGTTCGGAGCGTTTCTTAATCTCTTCTTCCTCCTTAGCCGTCTCCCTAACAATCACATCCAATTCCTTCTTTTTGTTTTCCAAGTCAATCTCCCTGTCGGCAAGGGCATGTTGGGCCACTTCGAGTTGCTCTTTGCGCTCCTTAAGCACCACGCTAAATTCCCGCACTCTTTTATCGGCCAACTCCGCCTCCAACCCTTGATATTCTATCTCTTTAGAAAGAGAATCGTATTCGCGGTTGTTTTTTACATTGCTTTGCTGTCCGGTATACTTTTCCACCAATGCGCGGGCGTTCTCTGCGTCCAACTTGCGCTGGGCAATGTCTTTTTCGATGGCTTTTACCTCGGCTTGAATGTTTCCCACACGGGTGTTCAGACCCAAAATATCGTCCTCCAAATCTTGAACCTCAAGAGGCAGTTCCCCCCTCATTAAATAAATGTGGTCGAGTTGGGAATCGGCCTGTTGTAACTGGAACAGAAAATACAATTTGGCCTCCATGCTCAATTCGCCCTCGTTGGACAGGGTCGAAAGCATGGCGAAAGAGCCGCCGCCTGCCGTATGCTCGGGATGCTGCTTTGTTTTTGTACTCATCTTTGGTTTTACTGTACTCATAATTAGTAGCGTTTAGAAATAATGCACGGGATTCGCGCTATGCCGCGTCGTGTGAACGGCAAAGGTAAGGTTTTTTTCCGATAGAACTTGAACAAATCGGCCGATTATTCCTATTTCGCTCTCGTAATGGCCCATATCTGCAACAATCATAGGGCCTTCCCCGGGGAAGAAATGGTGATAACTAATGTCTCCGCTCAGAAAAATATCGGCTCCGCGTTTTTGGGCTTGGGCAATCAGCGAAGACCCGCTGCCTCCGCAAACCGCCACCCTGCGAATTTGGGCAGTATGCAAAGGGCCGGTTCGCAGGCAGGAAAGTGCAAAGCATTGCTTCACCCTCAACAGAAAGCTCCGGACTTCCTCCGGCCCGGACAGGTTTCCTATAATGCCCAAACCAATGGGAGACGCTGCGTCTGCCTGTTCGTCAGGCCTAAGAATCTCCTGCTCCACCAGTCCCAGCAAATCGGCCATTTGTCCGCTCACCCCCGAAGACACCTTGTCGGCATTGGTATGGGCGGCATACAGCACTAAATCATGTTGGATTGCCTTAGCCACCACACGCGCCAATTCATTTTGACCGCAAATCTGCTTTAAGCCTTGAAAAATAAGGGGATGATGACTGATAATCATATTAGCCCCTACCTGCAGGGCCTCCTCTACCACCGCCAAGTTCACGTCCAAACAAAGCAAGACCCCTTTTACCTCGGTTTGGGGCAAGCCTATGCAGAATCCTGCATTATCCCAAGACTCCTGTATAGACAGAGGCGCCCAAGCCTCCAAAACAGCAGCCACTTCCCGAGCCGTCATAGTGTCTCCTTTATTTCGAGCAAATCTCGACGGATTTTACTGAGAGAAGCAATGATGTCCATGCTTTTGTCTACTCCTTCCTTGTTGTCTAACATCCGCTTGTGGGCGCCTTCCAAGGTCATGCCCTTTTCCTTGACCAAATGATAAATCATTTTGTAGTGATTCACATCGGATAGGGTAAAGAGGCGGTTTCCTTTCTTATTCCTTAGGGGTTTAATAAAGCCCGGGAACTTTTGAGACCAAAAGCGAACCAGCGAGGCGTTTTCGCCAAGCAAATCCGCCACTTCGCCAATCGAATAATACATTTTTTCGTCCATGATGATAAAATTTAATCCAATGACTGGCCGCTATTATGCGCGGCAAACATCAATTGTCTGTATTCATGAGGTTTTAGTTGTGCGTAGAAAAAATGTACGGGGTCCATAATCTCCTCTCCCTTACGGATTTCATAGTGCAGGTGAGGGGCCCAAGACAGTCCGCTATTCCCTACCCGCGCAATGATGGAACCCCTGCTTACTTCTTGACCTTTGCGCACCAAAATATCGTTCAGATGCGCATACATCGTAGTATAGCCCGACTCATGCTCTATGGTTAAGTTCAAACCCGGCCCCCGTAGAGGGGAAGAACGGTTTACCTCTAC
>WRBG01000016.1 GCA_009784635.1 Bacteroidales bacterium
CCGATGTTGTTTTTAAACGAAACCTTGGTTTTTCCGGCCCGTCCCCTTTTGGTGGTAATCAATACCACTCCATTAGAAGCGCGGGAGCCGTACAAAGCGGCGGCGGCGGCGTCTTTGAGAACGGTAATGCTTTCGATATCGCCCGGATTTAAGAAGTTCATGGCGCTGGTCCAAGTGTTGGAGACAGACCAGTCTCCGCTAATAGCCACCACGCCATCAATCACATACAATGGGTCGTTGCCAGCCTGCATGGAGCCTACTCCACGAATTCGGATTTCGGGAAAGGCGCCCGGAAGACCGGAGGTGTTTGACATTTGAACGCCGGTAAGATTTCCCTGTAAGGCCTGCTCAAAGCCGATTACAGGAACATCCTGCAACCTCTCGGCCCTCATGACGCTGGCCGCTCCGGAATAGCTTTCTCTCCTTACCGTACCGTAGGCGACTACCATCACCTCATCCAACGCCGTAGCGTCGGGAGCGAGGAGGATGTTTACGATGGTTCGGTTATTCACGGCTATCTCTTGAGTGGTATAGCCAATGTAGCTGATTATAAGCACGGCATTGCCCGGAATGTTGGCAAAGGTGAATCTTCCGTCCATGTCGGTGGTTGTAATCAAATTAGTGCTGCCTTTGACAGCAATCGTGGCGAACGAGACCGGAGTCCCATCGTCAGCAGCGGTTACTGTGCCTGTAACCCTTGTTTGTGCTAAGACGGCGGTACAACATAGAGCCGTTAGCACGAGTGTTAGGATTTTTTTCATAAATTGATTTTTAGGTTTTAAATTTTAGGGGTTAATATGATGGGTTTTTGACGAGCGCGATTAGCCCAACCGGATAGCAGACCCGGCTAAAGCGCCCGTGTGTTGTTCATTTTTTACTGTCCACACCCCGTTTACAAAGACGTGTTCAATGCCTTTATTAAACTGGTGGGGTTGGACATAGGTAGCCAATTCGCGAACGGTGGCGGGGTCAAAGACCACCACGTCCGCTTGGTAGCCCGGAATCAGCAGGCCCCTGTCTTTAATGCCCAGACGGGAGGCGGGCAAGGCCGTCATTTTGTATATGGCGGTTTGCAGGTCAATCACTTTTTGTTCGCGTACATAGGTGCCCAAAAAGCGCGTAAACGTACCGTAGGACCGAGGATGGGGCAGACCGGTGGAGAGCGGGCCTTGTGGGGAGATGACGCTGCCGTCTGAGCCGGGCATACTCAAGCGGTGGGCGTAGAGCAATTGGAGGTTGTCCTCGGACATGGCAAATGCAATCATGCTTACCCTCATGTTTTCTGAGATTAACAAATGGCGGGCAAATGCTCCGAATTCCATCCCCGCCATTTGGGCGCCTTCTTGCAGGCTCTTGCCTCTGTACGCCAAGTTTTCGGGCTGACGGCATGAGGTAATTATCACATTTTGAGGGCCTCCTAATCCTTGGATTCGAGAAGATAGGTGGCGGGCTATCTCTTTTCCCTTATGGGACTCTTGAAGTCGGGCGACCGCATCGGCGTTGCTGCCTTGAAGGTATTCCAAGGGAACAAAGATGGAGAGGCCGGTAGAAAAAGCGGTGTAGGGATAGCGGTCAAAGGCTATATCAACGCCCGAAGCAACGGCTTGGTCTATCGTCTTTAACATAATGGGCATTTTGTGCCAGTTGGTGGGATTGGCCGCTTTAAAGTGAGAAATTTGGAGGCGGACTCCGGAGCGGCGGGCAATCTCGATGGTGTCTTTCAGCGACTCTGCCACGCGGTCGCCCTCGTCACGCATATGTATGCAAAACAGTCCATTATATTCGGCCACTACCTTGCATAATTCGATGAGTTCTTCGTCGGAGGCATAGGAGCCGGGGGCGTATTCCAAGCCGCTGGACATGCCTATGCTGCCCATTTCTAACTGCTTTGCCAAGAGGTCTTTCATCAGCTTAATTTGGTCCGGAGTAGCTTGGTCTGCGTTTCTTCCCACCGCAATGGAGCGCAACTGTCCCTGTCCCGTAAAAGAGGCGTAGTTAATCCCGATTTTATTCTTTTCCAAGGCATTGTAGAAACCGTCAATGTGTTGCCAAGAGGGATAACCAAACCGCAACTGGTCTTTTTGTTCGGCAAATTCGGCGTCCGAATAGGGAAAAGGAGAGCCGCCGCAGGTGCCGCCCACGTCTGTGGTAACGCCTTGATAAAGTTTACTGTCTCCCGGAGGACACTGCAACAAGTTGGTATTGGTGTGGGAATGGATGTCGAAAAAACCCGGAGAAACGGCGCGACCGGCTGCATCCAGCACTTGATTTGCCGCGTTGCCCAAGTTCCCGATGGCGGCAATTTTCCCGTCCTTGATGCCCAAGTCGCCCGAAATAGGCGCGCGGCCATCTCCGGCATATATTAGTCCGTTTTTGATTAAGACATCTAAAGAGGCAGAGCCTTTAACTTTGGCTTTTGCCCATAGAGAGGGGGTTATGCCCAGTCCCAAAGCGGCTCCGGCCGCGGCAGAAGTTTTGAGAAATGTGCGTCTCGATAACATAGTTTTTGGTTTTAAGTAAAAAAATATGCTTGGCGCAAAGATAAGAAAAGTTATTTGAAAATCTTAAAGTATCTTTGCAAATCTAAAATCGTTTTTACCTAAAACTAATATTATGAAACCATTTACAAAATTTGTCAAATCATTTATTTTTTCGCTGCTGGTGCTGCCCCTGTGCGCCCTGCATTTTTATGCCTACGCAGAGGAGGCAAGGCTTCTAAGATTCCCCAACATTCATGGGGATAAAGTAGTATTCTGTTATGGCGGAGACCTCTATCTTGTTCATGCCAACGGAGGCGTGGCCCGACAGCTCACTTCTCACATTGGATACGAGATGTTTCCCCATTTTTCTCCGGACGGGAGCATGATTGCCTTTACCGCCCAATACGACGGCAACACAGAGGTATATGTTATTCCGGCAGAGGGAGGTATTCCCCAAAGGCTGACCTATACCGCAACCATGAGCAGGGACGACATTGGCGACAGGATGGGGCCCAACAATATTGTCATGGGCTGGACTCCGGATGGCAAGAACGTGGTCTTTAGGAATAAGGCAAACGGACTGAGCGGCTTTGTGGGCCAACTGATGACCGTTCCCGTACACGGCGGCCTCCCTTCCGATATTCCATTGATGCACGGCGGATTCAACAGCTTTTCGCCGGACGGAAAGAAGTTGGCCTACAACTATATCATGCGGGAGTTTAGAAGTTGGAAAAGGTATCAAGGCGGTATGGCAGACGACATTAGGATATTCGACTTCGACACCAAACAATCGGTGCGGATAACCGACAACGTGTACCAAGATGTATTCCCCATGTGGACCAAAGACGGCAGCAAAATATATTACCTGTCGGACAGGGATAAACACATGAATCTCTATGCGTATGACGTAAACGCCAAGACCACGGAGCAGCTCACCTTCCACAAGGAGTTCGACATCAAATTCCCCTCCATAGGCGGGAATACCGTGGTGTACGAGCATGGCGGCTACCTCTACAAATGGGACCCCATCCAAAAGAAAGAGGTAAAAATTCCGGTGGAAATAAAGAACGACCTACTGTACAACAGACCCCAATGGATGGACCTTTCCGGCTCCGTACGGTCGTTTGCGCCCTCTACCAATGGGGAGCGGCTTCTTGTCTCTGCAAGGGGAGATATTTTCTCGATTCCTGCCAAAGAGGGAGTTACTTATAACCTAACGAATACTTCCTCGTCTCATAACCGTCTTCCGGCTTGGGCGCCGGATGGCAAAGGATACGCCTACGTTTCGGATAAGGACGGCGAGTTCAATATTTACTACCGAGAGACCGCTACGGGCAAAGAACGCAAATTGACCAATATAAAAGGGTATATATTCGGCTTTAAATGGTCTCCCGACTCAAAGAAAATCTTGTGGAGCGAGAAGATGAATACGCTTAACCTTTTGGATGTGGCCACCGGCGGCAACGAAGTAATAGAGCAGTCGGGATTAGGCTCGCTCAACAGCTATAACTGGTCTCCGGACAGTAAACTGATTACCTATACGCTTCCCACCAAAACCATGAGCGTGGTGATGGTCTATGATACAAGGGATAAAAAGAAGATACAGATTACGGACGAGTGGTATTCGTCCGGCTCGAGCAACTTTAGTAAAGAAGGAAAGCATCTGTTGTTTACCTCCAACCGCACCTTCAACCCCACCAACAGCTCGACCGAGTTTAACCACATCTACACCAATATGACCAAAATCTACGTGCTGCCCATCACCGAAGACGCCTTTATTCCGCTTGCTCCCAAGAACGACGAGGTGGTTCCTTCCGGTGCGCCTGCCGAGAGGAGGGACGAGTCGAAAGAATTGGTTTACAACTTTAACAATATGGCCAGAAAAATCGTAGAATTGCCCGTGCCCGGAGGGTCGTACAGCAACCTGCACATGATAGGCACCCATGTTTATTACAATGCCAGAACAGGGACCTCCATGTACGATATGGAGAATAAGAGAACAACAGACCTTCAGGCATCTATCACGTTTGGATACGATTATAAAAAGGCCGTTGCCGTGTCCGGTTCAAGGGCGCAGGTGATAGACGTGCCCAGAGCGGCTGTTACCATATCCAATCCGATAAATCTGAGCGGCGTGAAAAAATTGGTGAACTATCAAGAGGAGTGGAAGCAGATATTCCACGAAACGTGGAGGCAGATGCGCGACTTTTTCTACGCCAAGAATATGCATGGGGTTGATTGGGATGCCGTTTACAAGAGATATGCTCCGCTTGTGGCCCATGTGGCGCACAGGTCGGACCTTACCTATTTGATTGGAGAGATGATTGGCGAACTTAATGTGGGACACGCATATTCGCAGAACGGAGAACGTCCCGAAGCCCCAAAAATACCCACGGGCTTGCTTGGCGCCACCTTCTCCAAGGACAGGTCGGGCTATTTTAAAGTGGAAAAGGTACTCGAAGGCGCCAACTGGGACCCGGCTACGCGCGCTCCCTTGACCATGCCCGGCGTGGACGTGAGGTCCGGCGATTATGTGCTTGCCATTAATGGTCGTTCGCTTAAAGACATAGACAACATATACGAATATCTTGTGGGCTTGGCCGGCGTCCTTACGGAAATAGAGGTAAATACCAAGCCTGAGTTGGCCGGTTCAAGAAAAGTATTGGTTGAGCCTTTGGCAAGCGAAAATTCGCTCTATTACTACAACTGGGTGCAGGGCAACATCAAAAAGGTCAGCGAGGCTACAAACGGAGAAGTCGGCTATATCCATATTCCCGATATGGGAACGCCCGGTCTGAATGAATGGGCCAAGCATTATTATCCACAATTGCAGAAAAAAGCGCTGATTATTGACGACAGGTATAATGGCGGAGGAAACGTCTCTCCCATGATTATTGAGCGGCTCCAGCGTACCATCACCTATTTTACCATGCACACCAACCAAACGTCCGGTTCCGTAAATCCCGTAGGTACGCATGAAGGCCCCAAGGTGCTATTAATGAACGAATATTCTGCTTCTGACGGAGACCTTTTCCCTTATCGCTTTAAACATTACGACATGGGTACGGTCATTGGAAGAAGGACATGGGGCGGAACGGTCGGATACAGCGGCGCCATTCCCATGGTAGACAACGGCTCCATTGTTACGCCTTCCTACGCTCCTTATGCGCACGACGGGAGCGGCTGGATTATTGAAGGCGAAGGCGTTGAACCGCACATAGATATTGAGAATGACCCGTATAAAGAGTATATGGGCATAGATGAACAGCTGAATAAGGCGATTGAGGTGGCTTTGCGGCAGATTAAGGAATACATCTACCTGCCAAGGGCCATACCTGCTTGGCCCGATAAGTCGGGGAACAGGTAGGCGCGTAAATGTCCATGGAGCAAGGCTAAACTATAAACTCATGTAGTTTAGCCTTTGTATTTTATTCCGATAGATGCCTTTGATGTCCAATAGAAAACCGTTTTCTTCGCACAGGGACTCTATATACTCCTCGGAAAGATTTTTATAGGAGTCGTGGGTAACGGCCACCACAACCGCACGGTATTTGCCCGACGGCGCTGCGCTTAGGTTGATTCCGTACTCGTGAATCACCTCGTTGGAATCGGCAAACGGGTCTACTACATCTACTTCCACGCCAAAATCTTTGAGTTCGTTAATAATATCCACCACTTTGGAGTTGCGGATGTCCGACACGTTCTCTTTGTAGGTAATGCCCATCACCAATATGCGACAGCCCATGATGCGCGCCCCCGTAGCAATAATCCGTTTAACCAATTTTTTGGCTATATAACCGCCCATGGTGTCGTTTACATAGCGTCCGGCGCGAATAATCTGCGGATGATACTTGAGGGCGTATGCCTTATGAACCAAATAATAAGGGTCTACGCCAATGCAATGCCCGCCTACCAATCCGGGGCTAAACTTGATGAAATTCCACTTGGTGCCGGCAGCCTCGATGACATCGTAGATATTGATGCCCAAGCGACCGGCAATAATAGACAATTCATTCATTAGGGCAATGTTTACATCCCGCTGGGTGTTTTCGATAATTTTGGCCATTTCTGCCACCTTTATGTTGGGCGCAGGGTGAACCCCCGCCTCAATCACCAGCTCGTAAACCCGGGCAATCTGCTCTAAGGCTTCTTTGTCGGAGCCGGACACAATCTTTACGGTATTGGTTAGGGTGTGTTCTTTATCTCCGGGATTAATCCGCTCCGGAGAGTAGCCCGCCTTGAAGTCGGGGCCGCAGCTAAGGCCGGATATCCGTTCCAACAAAGGGAGGCAAACTTCTTCTGTACAGCCCGGATAAACGGTAGATTCATAGACTACATAGTCTCCTTTCTTTAGGACTTTTCCTACCGTTTCCGTAGCAGAAATCAAGGGTTTGAGGTCGGGTTGGTTGTATGCGTCTACCGGAGTGGGTACGGCCACTATAAAGAAACGCGCTTTGCTTAATTCGTCCAAAGAATCGGTAAAAAGAATGTCGGCTTGGGCAAAGGCTTGGGGCTCCAACTCCCGACTGGGGTCTTCTCCATTTTTGAGTTTTTGTAGGCGATTACCATCAATCTCAAAGCCAATCACGCTGCATTTTTTGGCTAAGGCCAAGGCCAAAGGCAGTCCCACATATCCCAACCCTACCAATGCTATTCTGTCTTCTTTGTTTTGGATATTTAGAAACATATCATTTTGAAAATAAAAAGCCAAAGATAGTATAATTTTTCTTGCAGATTCAAATAAAAGCGCTACATTTGCACCCTCAAAACAAAAAAGGACTGATTCGTTAGCTCAGCAGGTAGAGCACAACACTTTTAATGTTGGGGTCCTGGGTTCGAGCCCCAGACGGATCACTGAGTATCCCTCGCAATAAATTGATTGTGAGGGATTTTTGTTTGAAATCAATGACTTAACAATACACTGATTGGAAGATTTTGCAACACTTGTAAAAACCTAAACATTAAATAATTATGACCTCAAACTTGAGCAATATCCAAATACCGCTCCATGGATTGCATTACAGCCTTTGCCACAAACAAATAAAACCCCTCTCTATGGTCATCGGTATGGCTCTGCTCCAATGCAGTATAATACGCCAACTTTGCTTCGTTATCGCCTTTAAGGATGGTAATCGTATATCCGTTGGATAATAGATACAGGTTCATTAAAAGCCGTGAAGTACGCCCGTTCCCGTCTATAAACGGGTGAATCTTTACAAGTTCGTCATGCAGAAAGGCGGCTATGATGACCGGATGAGCGCCGTTTTTTTGCATGGTTTGGTAGTCTCTAATGAATTGTTCCATTTGCGGCATTACCAAATAGGGTTGAGGCGGCAAATGCCTGCTTCCAACAATCATTACCGGCACACTCCTGTACCTGCCTGCCTGTTCTTTGTTGATACCGTGCAAAATAAGGGCGTGGATTTCCCTTATGGTTCGTTCCGTTATCTCTACATCGGCATGTGCTATGTCTTTGATAAACTCAACCGATTGGGCGTGGTTTATGGCTTCCAAATGTTCCCTCATGCTTTTGCCTCCAATGGTAACCCCCTCGCTCACGACCAAAGCCGTTTCCTGTAGAGTGAGGGTGTTGCCTTCTATCCGGTTGCTCTCATAGGTGTACTCCATTTCAAAGGCAGCTTTGATTTTGGTTAACGCCTCTACCGGCAACGGCCGTATGGACTGCAATCTGCTTTTTAGGCCATCTATTTGCTGTAAGAGTGTTTTTAATTCTATGTTCATATGACCTGTCTGCATACGGATAATATCGCCAGCCTACCGGCGTCGGATTATGTGCCGCAAATGTAACATGTTTTTTGGAAAAGCACATATTCTTTAACAACACAAACGAATGACCATGCCTTGTTATTTCTGCTCGGTTTCGGTTCAAAAACTTGCAAAACCTGTGATTTGCAGGTTTTTTTATTTTATGCAAAATAATGCATACCTTTGTGAGATGGATAAAATCTTATTAGAAATATGCGCCGGTTCGGTGGCTTCGGCGCTGGCGGCACAAGAGGGTGGGGCAGACCGGATAGAGCTGTGTTCGGCCTTGCCTTTGGACGGACTTACGCCGGGATACGGGACGATTAAGGAGGTGAAGCGTCTGCTGTCTATCCCCGTATATGTGCTGGTACGCCCGCGCGAAGGCGACTTTTTGTATTCCAAAGAAGAACTTGCCGCGATATGCGGGGATATATATGCTGCCAAAGAGTTGGGGGCAGACGGTATTGTGTGCGGCGCTTTAGACAGATACGGGAATATTGACGTGGAGGCGATGGAGCAAATCATGAAAGCCTCAAAAGGAGTATCGTTTACCTTTCATCGGGCTTTTGACGTGTGCAGGAATCCGCTTGAATCACTTGAGATATTGATGGAAATGGGGGTAAACACGCTGTTGACCTCCGGACAGGCAGCTACCGCAGTAGAGGGGACAGGATTGATTAAAGAGTTGGCGGCTAAAGCTCAGGCTAAAGGATTGACGATTATGGCGGGCTGCGGAATCAAAGCCGCCCATGTGGCTGCATTGGCGTTGGAAACGGGAGTTGCCGCCATTCATCTCTCTGCCAAGAAGAAGATTACTGGCGCCATGCCAAGGTCTGATTATTATCAAACCGATGCAGACGAAGTAAGGAATTGTAGAAAAATAATAGATTCGATAAATTAAATCATTAAATAACAGAACTATGAAAAAAACACTATGCGCGCTTGCCATTATCGGCTGTTGCGCCTGCCAACCCAAGGTTAAGGCCCCGATTGCTAAGGTGATTCCCCATGAATTTCGAGAATTTGAAAATATCCGTGTGGATAATTACCATTGGATGCGTTTGAGCGATGAGCAGAAAAACGCCGTCTATCCCGATGCCCAAACTCAAGACGTATTGGACTATCTGAATGAAGAAAATGCCTTTCTGAGGGCCGGCATGGCCCATACTCAAGAATTGCAAACTGAATTGTTTGAAGAACTTAAAGGGCGCATGAAGCAAGATGACGAATCGGCCCCCTATTTAGACAACGGTTATTTTTACTGGACAAAATATGAAACCGGAAAGGAGTATCCCTACTACTATCGCCGGGCCAATAAAGAGGGCGCAGTGGACGAATTGATGCTCGACGTCAATCTGCTTGCAGAAGGCAAAGCCTATTGTGCCGTTACGGGAATATCGGTCAGCCCCGACAACCGGCTGATGGCTTATGCCACCGATTATGTGAGCCGTCGTCGTTTTACCATTCACTTTATGGACTTAACCACCGGAGCGCTGTTGGGCGATTCTATTCCCAACACCACAGGAGGCGTTGTGTGGGCAAACGACAACAAAACAGTATTTTACATCACCAGAGACCCTCAGACACTGCGCAGCAATCGCCTCTTTCGCTACCGTTTGGGTACGGAAATTGGGAACGCCCAGCTTTGTTATGAGGAAAAAGATGAGACTTTTAGCATAGGAGTGGGCAAGACAAAGAGCAATAAATATATTCTGCTGTCTTCTTCCCAAACCCTAACTTCGGAAACACGCATTTTGGAAGCCGACAGGCCGGATGGCGCCTTTAGGGTATTTACCCCAAGGTCTCACAATCATCTCTATCGGGTTGACCACATGAACGGCGTCTTTTATATTCGTTCCAATCGAGATGCCCTCAATTTTAAACTGATGAGAACCAATGAAAATGCTACCGAGGAGAGGAACTGGAGGGAGGTCATTCCCCACCGCAGCGATGTTTTGTTGGAAGGCTATACCCTCTTTACCGATTATTTGGCGGTCAATGAGCGGCAAAATGCCCTTAATAGATTGAGAATTATTAATTTGAAAAATAATTCGGAGCAGCATGTGCCTTTTACCGAGGAGGTCTATACCACCGGATTCGGCACCAATGTGGAGCCGACATTAAAAACCCTGCGCTACAATTACTCATCCCTCACCACTCCCAATTCTATCTACGAATACAATATGGAAACCAAAGAGGTGAAGTTGATTAAAGAAACCGAGGTATTGGGCGGATTCAACAAAAATAATTACGAAGCCAAACGCCTGTGGGCCACGGCCGCAGACGGTACTAAAGTTCCCATTTCCATGGTCTATCGAAAAGGATTCCAACAAGATGGAAACGGAAAACTGCTGCTTTACGCCTATGGTTCCTACGGAAATTCTTCCAATCCATCCTTCAATAGTAACATCTTGAGTCTTTTGGACAGGGGCTTTGCCTACGCCATTGCCCACATCCGAGGGGGAAGCGAAATGGGAAGGGGCTGGTACGAAGACGGCAAGTTGCTCAACAAGAAAAATACCTTTACCGACTTTAACGATTGCGCCCGCTTTCTGATTTCTGAAAACTACAGCTCTCCCGCCGGCCTTTTTGCCATGGGCGCCAGCGCCGGAGGATTATTGATGGGCGCCGTTATCAATATGGAGCCTGAACTTTATAAGGGCGTGATTGCCGGAGTACCTTTTGTAGACGTGGTTACCACCATGTTAGACGCCTCTATTCCCCTTACCACCTTTGAATGGGACGAATGGGGAAATCCCGCCATAGAGGAGTATTACCACTATATGCTTTCCTACTCTCCCTACGACCAGACAAAGGCGCAAGACTATCCCAACATGTTGGTAACAACCGGTTACTGGGATTCGCAGGTGCAGTATTGGGAGCCGGCCAAATGGGTGGCCAAATTGCGCGCCCTAAAGACCGACAACAATAAGTTGTACTTGGACTGCAATATGGAGACAGGGCACGGAGGCGCCTCCGGACGATTCGAGCGGCTTAAATTAATCGCGTTGCAATATGCGTTTCTGCTGACGCTTTGATGGCGTTTGGGTAGTATTTTTACTGAATTGGAAATATTTAGTTTTCTCAAATCATTGGATTCGCCTTTGGTTCAAGAATCCGAATCCTTTCTATTTCCCCAAAAACGAATCCGGATTGTTCCCATGCACATAGATAGAGGGATTTTTTTTGATGTAAAGGAGGATGTCGGAGAAAAGGTTCGCACTATTTACTTGTGGGAAGACCTGTGGATACGAAAAAATGTGCTGGTGAAGACGTGGTTGGCGGGAGAGATATGTGGGAGGAGGCCGGTTTTTGCCAGAAATTGCAGGTTGCAGGCGATAAAAAAAGAGGAAGCCGACTTGTTTTTTGAGGAAAGCCATCTGTTGGGCGCTGCACGGGCAAAGTATTACTACGGACTTTATTGCCGCGGACAATTGGCGGCGGCGGCGGCGTTCAGCAATATGCGGATGATGCGGCGCGGCGAGCGGCTTTGCCGCTCGGCCGAATGGGTGCGCTATGCTTCGTTACCGGAAACAAGGATGGTCGGAGGCATGGGTAAACTTTTGTCGGCCTTTGTAATGGAGCATCAGCCCGACGATGTGATGAGCTATGCCAACAAAGACTGGTCGGAGGGGGCGGCCTACATCAAATTGGGGTTTGAAGCGGCTGGGGAAACGCCTCCGCAAGCTTATTGGCTTGACCCCCAAACCATGCAACGCTATCCCCTAAAACGACACCCCATTCCTCAACTGCATTGGAAACGGGTACATGGGTTGGGAAGTTTAAAGTTTATGAAGAAATATGAAAATAATTCCACGATATTTGTGGAGTAGTTAAGAATTGTATTATCTTTGCTTCGATTTAGGAAACAGGCATGGAAATAAGGTTTGATAAGGAATATTTGCGTGAATTGTATGAAACCGGCAAAACAGCGGATAAAAAGTATCGTTTTCAGCCGCAGATAATTACAAAATATCAGAAAACTGTAGTTCTCCTTGCGTCTCTTTTGCGGGTAGAAGACCTTTATCGCTACAATGGTTTATGTTATGAAGCCTTGCATGGAGACAAGAAAAATTTGGAATCGGTACGGGTAAACGACCAGTATAGGATAGAATTTAAAACAACAAAGGTAGTTACCGAAACCATTGTAACGATATGTAATATTATTGAATTGTCAAAGCATTATAAATAAGATGATTATGAAAAAGTATGTATGCGCCCGTCCGGTACACCCCGGCGAAGTGTTAAAAGACGAAATAGAATATCGACAACTTTCTCAAAGCAGATTAGCGAAACAAATGGGAATATCATACAAAATTTTGAACGATATACTCAATGAGCGCCGTCCTGTCACCACAACCACGGCAATGATGTTTGAAGCGGCATTGGACATTCCGGCCTACTCTATCATCAACATTCAAACTGAATATAATTTGCAAATCGCAAGTTGTGATAAGTCCCTCGCAGCACGCCTTGCCGAAATACGCAAGATGACTGCAATATTCTGATACATGACCCCCTCATCCTCCTCCAAAGAAATATACGCCCAAGAGCGTTTCAGCGCTTCAGAGGCCCAACGCCTTGCTCAAGAAATCGCCTTTGGCCCCGTGGTGTTTCAAGTCTCCCGCCTGATGGTTAAATTTGGCATATTCGAGTTGCTTGCCCAAAACAAAGAAGGGTTAAGCCGGCAGGAGGTTGCCGTTCAGACAGGACTGTCGCCTTATGCCGCACAGGTATTGCTTGAATCGTCGCTGACCATTGGGACCATATTGTGCAGAGAGGACAAGTATTATATTGCCAAGGCGGGGTGGTTTTTGCTTAACGACCCCATGGCAAGGGTCAATATTGACTTTAATCACGATGTAAACTATTTGGGTCTTTTTGACTTGGAAAAGGCCCTGCTACACGGTAAGCCGGAAGGACTAAAAGTATTTGGGGATTGGCCTACCATTTACGAAGGACTGTCCCAACTGCCTGAGCAGGCGCAAAAATCGTGGTTCGACTTTGACCACTTCTATTCCGACCACTCGTTTGATGCCGCCTTGTTGGGGCACAGCATTATGCAATGCAGGACACAACGATAGCAACGAATAATTAACACATAAAAACCTTGTACTCATGAAAAATTTATTTGAAAAAAACCGATTATTTTGTTTGATGGTTGCGGTGGCATTGTGGGGATGCAGCGGCAAAACATCTGAGCATGGCGGCTCTGTATTGACCAAAACGGATGACGCGCCATTGACTTACATCTTACCATCTCCCCAGACCGATGGTAAAGTGAGCGTAGAAAAAGCATTGCAGGAACGCCGCTCCCAAAGGCGTTTTCAAGACAGGGCGATTTCGGCAGAGCAGTTGTCGCAAATTTTGTGGGCTGCCTACGGAGTTACCGAACCAAGGACCGACCGCGCGTTTTTAAGGGGCGGTTTGCGCACAGCTCCCTCTGCCGGCGCACTTTATCCATTTGAAATTTACGCGGTGGTCGGGAAGGTGAAAGACATTGAACCGGGCGTCTATAAATACATTTCGGAGGAGCATAAATTAGTAAGGACGATTGACAGAGACGTTAGGGCAGAACTTCGTGCGGCGGCCTTGGGTCAAGCCATGGTAGAAGAAGCGCCGGCAACGGTGGTATACAGCGCCATTTTTAGCAGGATGACAGAGAAGTATGGCGATAGAGGTCGTGAAAGATACGTATGTATGGATTTGGGACATTCTGCACAAAATGTTTACCTTCAAGCAGAAGCGCTGCGCTTGGGCACATGCGCCATAGGCGCGTTTGTAGACAACAGGATAAGTCAGGTACTTCAACTTCCCCAAGAAGAAGAACCTTTATATCTGATGCCGGTCGGACACTATGAGCGGCGGTAACAATCCGGATGGCATACATATGAAAATAAGACCTTTTGCTTTAGAACGCTATTTTGCCAAGTATGAGTTTACGGCGCCCTATCTGCTGTGCTGTTCCGACTGTGAAGCCTTAAAACTGTCCGAACTTTTGTCCATGGCCGATACGGAGAGCCTTGCGCTTTGGCAAAAATTGGGGCTTGGCTATACCGAATCCTTAGGGCATCCCTTGTTGCGCGAGGAGGTTGCCTTGTTGTACGACTGCATCACGCCTCAAGAAGTATTGGTTGCTGCGCCCGAGGAGGGCATCTACATAGCCATGAATACACTCCTGCAAAAAGGCGACCATGTAGTGGCCACAGGCCCCGGCTATCAATCTTTGTCGGAGGTGGCTGTCTCTTTGGGTTGTACCCTCTCTTTTTGGACGCCGGAATGGAATGAAGCGTCCGGCTGGCAATTTAAGACAGAGGATTTATACGCCTTGATTACCAAAGATACTAAGCTCATTGTCATCAATTTTCCGCACAATCCCACCGGAGCCGTACTTGACGAAGTCGGCCTAAACAGGGTGGTGGAGATGGCGCGTGAACGAAACATCCCTGTTTTTTCGGACGAGATGTATCGCTATTTGGAGCATGACCCTGCCCTGCGCCTCCCTTCGGTGGCCGAGATATATGAACGGGGTATTGCCTTATCGGGTCTGTCCAAGAGTTTTGCCCTTCCCGGACTACGCATTGGCTGGCTGACCTCTAAGGACAAAGCGCTGTTGCAATCCTGCGCCTTTTACAAAGATTACACCACCATATGCAGCAGCGCCCCTTCCGAAGTGTTGGGTATTATGGGTTTGCGTGCAAAAGAGCAAATTGTGCAGCGCAATATGGAAATGATAACGCGCAATTTGGGACTTTTGGATGACTTCTTTGCTCATTATGCCCACCTCTTTAGCTGGCATCGCCCTTTGGCCTCCTCCATCGCTTTCCCCAAATTTTTGGGCGACCAACCCATCACCCATTATTGCGACGAACTGATTGAAAAAAGTGGCGTTATGCTCCTTCCCGCCCCGCTTTTTGGCTTGGACGGGCCTTACTTTAGGATTGGCTTTGGACGTAAGAATATGCCAACGGCCTTGGGGAAGTTAGCGCAGACCCTACTTAGCGCTTAGGTATCGCTGCAATAAACCTTAGGATTTTTTGGCACGATTTTGGCTTGGTCGAGAGGTATGACCACCCGCCGACCATTGATACACCTGCGAGCCTTGTTGATATTTGGCTTGTTGCTGTGGTGTGCGGCGCCGGTCAAAGCCCAAAGATTTCTTCCCGATTCATTGAATCAAAAGCTGATAGATTCCCTTCTTGTGGAGTTGGACCAATTTTCCCCTGCTCAGTTGGACTCATTGCAATTTGCCCTTATGGACGTTTTCACTGCCGATGAATTACGCATGATTGACCGGTGGCAGGATTCTTTGATGAAATCGGGAGACCATAAGCGTATGATTATTCCTCCCGATAGAATAAAGAACGAAGACTTTTCTACGACTATTCGCGAAATGCCGGGTTATTCGGTGTATTTGCCCCTGCCCGACAACTGGAAAGACATTGACCCTTTTGCCCATCAATCCATGATGCCTAAATTGCCCAAACGCAGACAGGCTCCTTTGCCCGACTATGCCCGTTTTTCCGTAGGCATGGTTGGCTACTATTTTGCTTTTCAAAATATGGGCTATACCGGATTCTACTATCTCGACACCATACAGGTAAAACCAACCATTGACCTAAGCATGTATGACGAAGAACAAAAGGCGTCGCCAAAGCTCGTTAAGACCTTGAACCAATCGAAGACCATATTGGTCATATTGGCAATAATCTTGCAGGCCCTGCTGTAAATCCATGTTACAACAAAAAGTCCTCAACATTTTCCGGAGATACAATCTGCATGTTTTCTACTTGATAAGATGATTTAAAAGATGGATTTATGGCCGGCAGTTTTTTTGCATTCCATTTAAATTCAAAAGCGGAAATATTGCCGTCTTTCTCTTCGATATAGTCTATTTCCTGCTGGTTTTTCGTGCGCCAAAAATAGGAATTAGCCCAAATATCATGATAATGCAATTTCTTCATTCTTTCGGAAATAAGGAAATTTTCCCACAATGCGCCTCTGTCGTCTCTCATTTCTATTTGATTGAAATTGAAAATTAGTGCATTGCGAATCCCATTGTCGTAAAAATATATTTTTCTACTGAATTTTAACTCATTACGTAAGTTTCGAGAAAAGGAGCCCAACCGAAAAATAACAAATGCTTTTTCGAGCAGAAGGATGTATTTTTCAACGGTTTTAGGGTCAAGTCCGCAGGCTTGCGCCAGTTCGTTGTATGACACTTGATTGCCTACTTGGAATGACAACGCTTGCAGTAAACGCAGCAAACGGTCCGGCTTTTGAATACCTTCCCATTGCAAAATATCTTTGTATAGGTAACTGTCCGAAAGCGAGCGTAAAATGCGCTGTTCGTTCCCTTGATTTACCACCACTTCCGGATAATAGCCATACAGGAGCCTGTGTCGTATCAATCTTTTTTCTTCCAACAGCCCGTGGTGGGCGACCATTTCGGCAAACGAAAGAGGGAAAAGTTGAAATTCCCATTTTCGTCCGGTCAGCGGCTCATTGATGCGGTTGCTCAATTCAAACGCCGAACTGCCTGTAGCTACCAATTGCACGTTTTTAATTTGGTCGGTAATCAGTTTCAATTTCAAACCGATATTTTCAATTCGCTGCGCCTCGTCAATGACCACTGTTTTGTAATGGCCGATAACAGCCTGCAAACTGGTAGAGGTGGCGTGGTGAAACAGGTTTTGCACGTCTACATCGTCGCCGTTAAGCCACAATGTATTATTGCGGTTTTCAAATAGTTGGCTTAGTAGCGTAGTTTTTCCTGTTTGCCTCGCTCCCAACAAAACCACAGCTTTCCCTTGATGCAGCAATTTTTGAATATTCCGGCTTAAAATTCGAGGTATTATCATTTTTTCGGCATTAAATCTGCCGCAAAGATACAATTTTTAGGAATAAAATCCGCAAAAGTTGCGACTTTTTTGGATTTTATTCCTGTGACGCCTCATCCACGCTGATGATGAAAAGGGCGCGTTTGTAATCTTCTTCGTTTACAGCTACCTGAACGGCAGCAAAGTATTCGCTGCTGTTAAACGGCCAAATCTTATGGACATGTTCGTTGAGTACAACGGCTTTAATGCCTTCGTTTTCTAATCGCCCAACAATCAATTTGGCTTCAAAATCGTTTTTGCAATCAATCAGTACCCTCATATCGTTTTAATTCAAATATTCTACTTCAAACCTCCAGCGCCATTTGTCAAAATAGATGTTTCCTCCCCGCCACTCCAACTCGCCCCGCTGGAAGTCCACCGACTCGCTGCGCGTATAGATTTTTGCCGGAAACAGCGGCTGACCATAATCTTCGTTTACAATCCACCGGTAACCGTCCATGCCGTTTACAAAAAAATTGACGACTCTTTCATCTTCTCCAAAGAGACTCCGGCCAAACGACTGGTCAACGGGAACCCAGCCAACGCCCTCAAAGTAGACCTCTGCCCAGTCGTGCAGGTTAAGCGCTCCGGGGTGCGTCATAAAGCCGCTTTGCCACTTGGCGGGAATACCGTTGTAGCGCGCCATGGTAATAAAGAGCAAACTTACCTGTCCGCAGTCGCCGTGGTTATTCTCCAGCACATACATGGGGATGTTGGGAAGGGTCGAATATTCGCGGGCTCCGGCCCATGGGTAGTTGCTGTCTATCCATTCAAATATCTTTTTTACCTTGAGAAAGGGATTGGTTTCATCGCCAACTACTTGAGCCGAAACCTCCTTGATTTTGTCGGTAAAGACAATATGCTGCTCCCTTTCTGCCGTATAGGTTTGGTAAAGTTCGCTTTGGGTGTTGTAGGGCTTCACCTTGTCGGCCGACAGGTTGAACCATTCGGGAATAGATGAATAGGTAAATTCCAGCGAGAAGACCAGCGGTTCATCCTTTTCGGTTACTTTTTCCATATAGAGGGTGCGGTGTGCATAGTCGTGGGGACTAATGATATAATTGTCGCTGTTTACCGACAGCAGTTTGACGTTGTTTTGCCTGCGGTGGTCTTCTCTGGGATAAGGCAGCCAACACCTTACCGTTTCGCCTTCGGGAATGACATTGGGCCTCAAGGTAAGGCTGTACTTCACCTTCATCTTTACGGGGTCGCCTTGGGTCTTTCCGCTTTTGGACAGGGTGGTAATCAGTTGGGGAAGGCGGATGGCAAGGATGCTGTCGTAGCGGTTGATAAAGGGTCCGCTCACCTCTGTCCTGCGCGCTTTAGCCTCTGCGTCAATGCGAAATAGATTGGGCGCACCGCGACTAAAGTACCTCTTTTCCCCGTCAATCACCATGGATTCCAACGACTTCTCTTTTTCCCATTTTTCCAACATCTCGTCCGTTACATCGGGATAGTACGGGGTAATGACGGCCAGCACGTCTTCTTTGGTCCGGTTAAAATCAACGACAATCCTGTCCATCGTGTCCTTTGCGGCGTACAAATGGTACACTTCTATCTCGTCTAAAGAATTTTGGGCGATGTAATAATCAATAAGTTTTTTTGCTTGAGTGAAATTGCCCGCAGCTTTTTGGGCATAAATATCTTGAAGGCTAATTGTTTCTTCCTTGGGGCAACAGGAAGCTATCAAGAAAACGACAAGGGGGATAAATAATTTTTTCATGGTATATAGTTAATTTATGATTTCTTCACGTTCCTTATCCCAGTACATGGTACGCCCTTCCAAATAGGCGCGTGTTCCCATGTGGGCGGTCATGGCTTCTTCAAAAGAGGCGTCTATATGGCAGCTCGGGGTTTGGCTATTGCGGATACAGTACAGCCACTCCCGCAGATGGAGGTGCGTGGTGTCGTAGCGTTTCCCGCCCACATAGGTGTACAGAAGTCCCCTTTGCGCAAAATACAACTCGGTGGCAGATGTTACCGCATCCACTTTATTGCTGCCGGGGATATACGAGTAGAAAGGTTCATCGGTTTTGATGATTCCCTCCTGTATTTGCTGCTCGTACTGTATGGACGCAGGATCGGCAGTCATGAGCAGGGTGTTTGATATTTCAAGACAGGCGTCCCTGCCCATAACCACTTTACCGCGGGGACGGCTGTTGCCTTGAGTGGCGCTGTACAGCATGGTCATCTCTTTGTCTTTGAACTCCATTACGGTTTGTAAAACGTCGGGAACCGTCCGCCCGTCCGGAAATACGTAAATGCCTCCCGAAGAAGAAACAGAAGAAGGGATGCCTACTTCTAATATCTGATTAATAGCGTCATATTCATGGGTCAGCAGGTCGCCGCTGAGTCCGGTGCTGTAGTCCCACCAGCAACGCCAGCGAAAGAAGCGCTCTAAGGAGAATCGCTCGCGAGGTTCCGGCCCCATGAATCGTTCGAGTTTATGGGCTTTCATGTAAGCCTCATATTCCCCGATTTGAGCGGCTGGCCCCTTGAACTGTTGCCAATCAATGGTTTGTGGAGAAGAACCGTCAATAATGGGATAGACCCACGCGCCATTGGGCGTATTGCGGTTGGTACACACTTCTATCAAATTGACCTTGCCCAGCAAACCGCGGTCTATGATTTCCTTGGCCCTGATGTAGCTGTCGGTCTGGCGTCCTTGATGCCCTAACTGGAATACAATCCCCGTTTCTCTAACTACCTCTCTGATGCGGTAGGTTTCGGGCACCGTCCACGAAAAAGGCTTCTCGAGAAAGACATGTTTGCCTGCCCGCGCCGCATCAATCGTCATTTGCCCGTGCCAGTGGTCGGGAGTGGCAATAATCACGGCATCAATATCATCGGCAGCAAGCAATTCTTGATAG
>WRBG01000017.1 GCA_009784635.1 Bacteroidales bacterium
GGCATATTGGCGAGGTGGCTGAATTTTACAGATGAACCCCGATTCAACGACGGACTGCCAAATATACGGACTTTTTTCCATTCAACGGCTTCCTGCCAGCCATCTCGCGAATATGCTTGTTAGCCGTTCGTACATTTTATTGAGGTCTTGCCCAAAAAATATCCGGGTTGTTTGTCTTATAGTCAATAAATGTTACCCCCATTCTTTCATTAAAAAATTCTTCTTTTTGCGGTGACTGTTCAATCCCGTCTAATGGCAAAAGTTCCACGCAAATAACTTCTCGTCCCCTTTCTAATGTTTCAGCATTATATTCACTTGATAACAGACATTGCAACCTATAGAGATTCTTTGCCATATAATTCTCTAAATAATGCTCCTTTGTTTGCAATTCTTCTCTATTCCAGTTTGCATCAGCATTTAGAATTAGTGGCTTTCCGTTAATAAGTCTTTCTCTTACTTCTTGTATTCCAAGCAGGTTTCCTTTTTCATCCATTACGTATGCAGCAAAAGTTGGGTCTATCCAAATCCATTTCCCCAAATCTCTACTAAATACCATATTAATGACGTGACAATCATCAAAATCAGTTTCTTTTGGCATACAAGTAACATAACGGGACTTTATTCCCATGGATAGATAACATTCGTTAAGTATTATTGCTAACATTCTACAATTTACACCACGATTCTCATTTTTACACACTTGTATTAAATCAAGAGCATTGACTAATTTAGGATTAGAACTACTCCCATCATGTTTTATTAGGTTGTGTATCCAATGCAATAAATTAAAAATCTGCGATAACTCTTTACCTGTTCCAGCGATTGAATCCAATTTTAATTCTTCGCGAACTCTTTTCAGATTTGGGTTATCTTCAGATTGATAAGTAAATTCAGGGATAAAGCGATTGTCGGAATAATTATATTCTTTCGCACCTTTTAGCATTTCCAATCGTGAGGGTTGATACTTGATTTGAGTCCTTGCAGAATCTTTTCCATTCAACAAGATGATAAAATCATACGTGCCTATTTTAGGGTTGATTTTAAATGAAATTGAGTCAATATCTGTGTAAAACGTTACTCTTTTGGCAGAGGTTGTATAGATATCAAGTTCTTCTTCTGGAACAATTCGCCAAACTTTTTCCCTTAAAACATTATCGTCCCTAATGTCAACTAGGGTGGAGTTGGCGTTAATGATTGGTAATCCCTCCCTTGGGGAATCTGAACATTGAATAAGTAATACTGCTACAATAGGTAGAATAATTTTTTTTACTTTCATTTCGGTCATTTTTTAATGTTTTCTATTTTTTCTCGGTATGACGGCTAACTCCTAAATACGCGCAAAAATATAAATTTTTTCGATACCGGCAATAAATTTTTTAAAAATTCATACACAGTTTGTTATTTTGGTTGCTTGGCTGCACATTTTGGATATCTTTTTGTACCTTTGCGGAAATAGATATTAGAAATACGCATGTCATTCAGTCTTCATAACTACCGATTCGCAGTGGGCGAACACCACAACAGGAGCGTCATTTTTGTTCACTTTCCTTATCATCCGTTGTGGAAGGATGAGTTGAGGCAGAAATTTTCTATTGCCAAGTGGAGCGTGTCTAAAAAATGTTGGTATCTACCTGATACTAATTCTATACGAGGCGAAATTGGCATGAAGCCCAAGACAGGGGCGGGGAAGGGCGTAATGAGTCAAATACGGCCTGTAAATCAGGCTGCGCTTACACGGATGCACGAATTGCTGTTGCTCAAGGCTTATAGTCCCAACACCATCAGAACTTACTGTATTGAGTTTTCGCAATTGCTTTATTTGCTTAAAGATGTGCCTGTGGATTCATTGACACCGGAACGTATACGCTCCTACCTTTTGTACTGTACGACCAAGCTGAAACTTTCCGAAAACGTCATCCACAGCCGTATGAATGCCATCAAGTTTTACTTTGAACAGGTGTTGCGCCAAGACAAGGTTTTCTTTGAAGAAATTCCCCGTCCCAAAAAGAAATCGCCTCTACCCAAGGTGATGAGTAAAAGCGATATCGCCAAAATTTTTGCCAAGGTGGACAACCTCAAGCATTTGGTGATGCTCAAGCTGTGCTATGGAATGGGCTTGCGCGTGGGCGAGGTGGTAAGTTTGAAAGTTACCGACGTGGACAGCCAACGGATGGTCGTACACATCGAAGCGGCAAAAGGCAAAAGGGACCGCTGCGTATCCCTGCCTTCGTCCATACTCGACGAGCTGCGGGACTACTACCGCGCCTATCGTCCAAAGAAATATCTATTTGAAGGACAGGGAGGCGGACAATACGCCATCCGCAGCGTACAGGCCGTGTTCAAAAACGCCATGCGAAAAGCCAGAATCAACAAAACGGTGGGTATCCACGGATTACGACACAGCTACGCCACGCATTTAGTGGAATGTGGAACCGATATGTCCTTTGTCCAAAAGCTATTAGGGCATAGCGACATCAAAACTACGGCCATTTACGCCAAGGTGAGCAACCGCCAATTGGGCAACGTCAGAAGCCCATTGGATGATTTGTAACACTCTTAATAGTCTAATCCCCAGTCAATCCCTTTTCTGGTAGCGGGAACGCCTTCTCTAATCCACACCGGAGCAGGCGCGCCTTTAAGGTAGTGGTCAAAGAATTGGGACAGACGAATACTCAAGTCTTTGCGGTTGCGGCGTTCCACCAAGTTGTGGGCCTCGCCGTTGTACTGGAGCATCCATACCGGTTTGTCTAAACGGCGCATAGCGGTGAAAAGCTCGATGCCTTGGTGCCACGGAACGGCTCCGTCGTCATCGTTGTGCATAATCAGCAGCGGGGTCGTTATGTTTTGCACATAGAACAGCGGGGAGTTTTCGATGTAAAGGTCATGTCCGTCCCAAAGGTTTTTTCCAAGTCGGCTTTGTGTCTTTTCGTACTGGAACTGACGCACCATACCGGACGCAAATCTGATGCCTCCGTAGGCGCTGGTCATGTTGGCCACGGGGGCTCCCGCACCGGCGGCTTTAAAGCGGTTGGTTTGGGTAATCATGTAGGCCACTTGATATCCGCCCCAGCTTTGCCCTTGAATCGCCATGTTTTTCTCGTCTACCCAAGGATTCTTGCAGAGCAGGTCTACGCCCGGCATGATGCAGTTCATGGCGCTTTGCCCGGGATATCCTATGGTATAGTGGATATCGGGGGTAAATACCAAATAACCGTTGCTTACAAAATAGCTGATATTGATGGTAGATGCGCTTGGCGCAGGCGCTCTGTAGGAATATAATCCGTCCGACACCCTTTCGTAGAAATAAAGAATCATGGGATATTTCTTGTTGGGGTCAAAGTCTTCGGGTTTGTAGAGGATGCCGGCGCAGGGAATGCCGTTGGCGCTGGTCCAGCGCACCAATTCGGGAACTCCCCAAATATAGTCTTTTTGCTGGGGATTGATATCGCTCAATCGGGTTTGGGTCCTAAACTGGTCCCGGGTCATCCAAAGGTTGGGCGATTCGCCAAAGTTGCTCCGAGCATAGGTAAATACCCTTCCGTCCTTGGAGCGTTGCAGCTGCTGGAAAGTATATGTATCCATGATGAGTTTTTGCATTTGGGCCTGCCTCCTGCTTTGGTCTTTAAAATAGAATCCGCCTAACTTGTTTACATTGTCGAATGCGGTAAAATAGAGCGTCTCTCTGGCGCTGATAGGCTCCGGCGCACCTAAGCCGCGACCGGCCCCCGCGCCGGCTCCCGCACCCGCAGGGGGAGTATCGCCGGTCAACCTCAAGATACGGAAGGTATAATCCTGCTTCCGGCCCAAGCCGTCTGTAAGCGCTACGGGCGCCTTGACTCCGGCGGGGTCCACTTCCCAAATGTCGTACCTGTCGTACACCAAGAAGGCAGCATCGGCCTCGCGCCAGCCGGCGTTGCCGTAGGCATTGGGCAGAGAGGGCGAATCGTGCAATTCATTCCAAAAGGCGACTCCAATGCCGTCTGTAAGGTTACGTATGTTGCCCGTAGCTACTTCATAGGAGAACCAAGCTTTTGCGTTTCTGTTGTACCAGTTCAAATATTTGCCTTGGGGGGAAACGCTGTAGCTGCCGATGGTTTCGCCGGTAACTACCTTTTTGGCGCTTCCATTCGCTACCGAAATAATATACAAATCGTTGGGAGCATCGGAATTCCATTGACTCTCTATCCGGTAGGGCCTGTCTCCGGCCGCATACGCCCAGTCGGAGTTCCAATCATTGGGCACGGTTACGTTTGGATAATCAAGGGTAGCTAACTGCACCAATCCGTTTTGGGGCTGATTGATTTGGATGTATGCCAAAAAGTTTGCCCGCTGCTCTTGCTGCAACCGGATAAGCTGCATCGGCTGTACATAATCGTCCAAATAGTGCCAAATATCTAACCTTGCCGTCTCAAAATCAACTAAGGTGGTATCTTTTTCTAATGGTTTGGGGGCGATGCCAAAAAACAGACGGGTTCCTGCCTGATTGAGGGCCAACGTGCGGTTTTGACTAATCATCCAATCTTTGGGAAGTCCCTTAGTGTTGGCATCGGCCATCAAACGCGCTTGGGTGTCGCCTTTCTTAAAGAAGTAAATGTTGATGAACTTCTCGGCAGCCTTGGTGGTGTCGGTGTTGGCATAGAAAGCAAAGAATTGCTCGTCCTTATCGGAGGCGGGCAAAAAGAAACGGGATTTGCGGGGACCGGTCATCAGTGCCTGTTCTTTTTTGGCCACCACATCGTAGAGGTACAGTCCGTCTTGCGTATCGGAATCGTCCCGACTGTTGAGCTTGCGCGTAATAAAAAGCTGGGTGCCACCCTTGTTAAAGCTGTACTCGGCAACATGTTTTAGGGTGTCTACCTTACCCGTGGCAAAATAGTAGAGCATCAAGTCCGTGCCCTCTCCCCGCTCTCTGCGGGGCGCCCTTGCCCTGTTGGCCGTGTCGGCAGGAGGTTCTGTTTTAAAGGCTACGGCTATACTCCCTTCGTCGGCGGTCTTAAAGGAGGCGATATGCGCAAACTTCCTAAAATCAGACCTTCCCAGCGTCCAAATGCACAAGGTGTCTTTAGGCATCTCCTCGGCCCTTTTCCTTTGGATTCTGGCTTGACGGGTCTCTTCAAAGAAAGGAGCGATGGCGCATACTCCGTATTTGCTGTCAAAAGAAGTAGTGGGCGTTTTGCCACGGTCAATAGTAATGGATTTTCCATCAAGCAGATTGCTTTCCATCAAACAGCCGTCTGCGGCCTGTGCCGACACGACATAAAGGCTAAATCTGCCGTCTTGACTCATGGTGGCAGTGCCCACCGACTTCCAAGTATCGTAGACCGAATGGTCTAACGGTTTTTTCTGTGCCGATAACGAACACGTTACAAGCAAGATTGTTACAAAAGTAAGGAATTGTTTTGTCATAGTTGTTTAGGGGTTAAGTTTCAAGTAAAGCATTTAGACGTCATTTTGGGGCAAGGGTTTAAAAGCATTTTTGATTTCTGCTCTTGGTCTTATTTGCCATCTTTTTTGCTATCTTTGCGCCTTAAATCAGAAGCTAAACAATAATAATATGATTTATTCACATGAAGTACAGCACATGTGTGTTGTGAAAAGATGCCCCGACCATGGGGCTGCCCCCATCCCTCAAGAAGGTAAATGGGTACAGGCAAAAGAAATCGCCGACATCTCCGGCCTTACCCACGGAGTAGGCTGGTGCGCTCCCCAGCAGGGCGCCTGCAAGTTAACTTTAAATGTTAAAAACGGAATCATCGAGGAGGCCTTAATCGAAGTATTAGGCTGTTCGGGCATGACCCATTCGGCGGCCATGGCTGCCGAAATTATTACCGGCAAGACCATTTTGGAGGCCCTTAATACCGACTTGGTCTGCGACGCCATCAACGTGGCCATGCGCGAACTGTTTTTACAGATTGCCTACGGACGGACGCAATCGTCATTCTCAGAAGGAGGCTTGCCCATTGGCGCCGGTCTGGAAGACTTGGGCAAAGGTTTGAGAAGCCAGCTTGGAACCATGTACGGCACCAAAGTCAAGGGTGTGCGTTATTTAGAAATGGCCGAAGGCTACTGCTCCCGCATGGCTTTAGACGAGCAGGGAGAAGTAATCGGATATGAATTTATCCACTTAGGCAAGTTTATGGATATGGTAAAGAAAGGAGAAGACGCCAATGCCGCCCTTAAAAAGGCCACCGGTACCTACGGCCGCTTTGCCGACGCCAAAAGCTATATAGACCCGCGACATCAATAACAATCCAAACACATCAACATTTATGACACTATTTGAAAGCTACGAGCGCCGGATTGAGCAAATCAACGCCACGCTCCATCAATACGGAATCAAAGATATAGACGAGGCCAAGGCCATTTGCGCCGCCAAAGGTCTCGACCCCTACAAAATATGTAAAGAAATACAATCCATTGCCTTTGAAAACGCCGCATGGGCCTATGTGGTCGGAGCGGCCATTGCCATCAAAAAAGGCTGCACCAAGGCTGCAGAAGCCGCAGAAGCCATAGGAATCGGACTCCAGTCCTTTTGTATTCCCGGCTCCGTTGCCTCCGACCGCAAAGTGGGCATCGGACACGGAAACTTGGCGGCCATGCTCTTGCGCGAAGACACCCGCTGTTTTGCCTTCTTGGCCGGACATGAATCCTTTGCCGCCGCAGAAGGGGCCATCGGCATCGCCAAATCGGCCAACAGGGTCAGAAAAGAGCCTTTGCGCGTCATTTTAAATGGTCTGGGCAAAGACGCCGCCATGATTATTTCAAGGATTAACGGCTTTACCTACGTCCACACACAGTTTGACTACGGCACGGGCAAGCTAAAGATTGTACAAGAGACCCCCTACTCTATGGGCGACCGCGCCAAAGTGCGCTGCTACGGCGCCGACGATGTACGCGAAGGCGTAGCTGTCATGCACTTAGAAGGAGTAGACGTGTCCATTACCGGCAACTCTACCAACCCCACCCGCTTCCAGCATCCCGTAGCCGGCACCTATAAGAAAGAGTGCATGGAGCAGGGCAAAAAGTATTTTTCGGTAGCCTCAGGCGGAGGCACGGGCCGCACCCTCCATCCCGACAATATGGCCGCCGGCCCCGCTTCCTACGGCATGACCGACACCATGGGCCGGATGCACAGCGACGCTCAGTTTGCCGGCTCCTCCTCTGTACCCGCCCACGTAGAAATGATGGGCTTTTTGGGTATGGGCAACAATCCGATGGTTGGCGCCACGGTAGCCGTGGCCGTAGCTATAGAGGAAGCCTCCCGCTAATCCAATCGTCCACCGTTTTGGGAAGGTATTCCTGCTCCAAAAGGTGAATCTTTTGCGCCAAACTATCGGGGGTTTCCCCAACATCCACGCGGCAGCGGACTTGAAAAAGGACGCTGCCGTGGTCGTATTGTTCGTCCACCACGTGTATGGTAATGCCCGATTCCTTTTCTCCATGCGCGATTACCGCCCGATGCACGTGGATGCCGTACATCCCCTTACCTCCGTAAGCCGGCAGCAGGGCGGGATGGATATTTACCACCCTGTTTGGGTATGCTTCAACTATATACGGAGGAATGAGCCACAGAAATCCGGCCAGCACAATATAGTCGATGCGGTAATCCGACAGCGCCTGTAACAGGGACGATGGGTGGTTGTAAAACGCATCATGGTCTGTAATAAAGCAAGATACATTCATCCGGCCGGCCCGTTCCAACACATAAGCGTCCGGACGGTTGGCCACGACCAAGCCTATTCTGATTTGTTTCTCGGGATGGGAAACATTAAAATACCGCATCAGATTTTCTGCATTACTGCCTGAGCCGGAGGCAAACACCGCTATATTTTTCATGGAACAAAGGTAGAGATTCGCTCGGTAGCCGCCAAGAAAATTTCGCCAATCCAAAAAAAAGTGTTTCCTTTGCAGCTCCATATTGGAAAAAAAATAATTAAATTATTCACTAACATCTTTAACATCATGGCAGATATTAATTCAAGAGTGAAGGCCATTATCGTAGACAAGTTAGGGGTTGACGAGAACGAAGTCACCCCCACTGCAAGTTTTACCAACGATTTGGGCGCCGATTCTTTAGACACCGTAGAGTTGATTATGGAGTTTGAAAAAGAATTCGGAATCACTATTCCCGACGACGCCGCAGAGAAGATTTCTACTGTTGGCGACGCGATTGCGTATGTAGAACAACACGCAAAATAAATGCTTGATTCCCTACGGTAAATGAAGTTGTTATGCAGTTAAGAAGAGTTGTCATTACAGGAATTGGGACCATCAACCCCTTAGGCCATAGTATAGATGAGTATTTTACCAATCTGATTAATGGCGTAAGTGGTGCCGGGCCCATTACACGGTTTGACTCCGCGCTGTTTAAAACGAATTTTGCTTGCGAGGTAAAGAATTACGACCCCTCGCAGTTTGGAATTGACCGGAAAGAGGAACGAAAGTTGGACCTCTTCACCCAGTTCGCGCTTATTTCCGCAGCTCAAGCTGTAGAAGATTCTTTGCTGGACGTGTCTCAAGAAGACGTGGACCGGATTGGCGTAATCTGGGGAACGGGAATCGGGGGGATTGATACATTGTTCCAAGAGATTAAGGGCTATGTCGCAGGAGGAGGAAATCCGCGGTTTAGCCCTTATCTTATTCCCAAAATGATTCCCGATATTGCGGCGGGATTGATTTCGATGAAGTACGGGTTTCGCGGCCCCAATTTTGCAACTGTATCTGCCTGTGCGTCTTCTACAAACGCCATGGCCGATGCCTTTAATTATATTCGATTCGGTAAAGCGGATATCATTGTCACCGGAGGCTCGGAGGCGGGCATTACCCCTCCCAGCGTGGGCGGGTTTAATTCTTCTCATGCCCTCTCTACCAGAAACGACGATATCCTGCGGGCTTCGCGTCCTTTTGATAAAACCCGAGACGGTTTTGTTATGGGCGAAGGCGGCTCTGCCCTTGTTTTTGAGGAGTATGAACATGCAGTAGCCCGCGGGGCAAAAATTTATGCCGAAGTCGGAGGTTGTGGCATGAGCGCAGACGCTTACCACATTACCGCCTCGCATCCGGAGGGCGCAGGCGCCATTCTTGCCATGCGGACGGCATTAGAGGATGCCGGAGTGCATCCCGGCGAGGTGGATTACTTGAATGTACACGGCACCTCCACGCCGGTAGGAGACCCTGCCGAGCTGATTGCGGTAAAAAAAGTGTTTGGCGACGACGTGTACAAGCTGAACATCAGTGCAACCAAGTCCATGACCGGCCATCTGTTGGGCGCGGCCGGCTCTTTAGAAGCCTTGGCCTGCATATGCGCCATGCAGCGGGAGATGATTCCTCCCACCATCAATTTTGAACACGAAGACCCGGAGATTGATTACACGCTCAATCTAACCTTTAACAAGGCTCAAGCACGAAAAATTCGGGTAGCCATGAGCAATAATTTTGGATTTGGAGGGCATAACGCCACCATTATTTTGAAGGCGCTTTAAATGACGGAGGTATGCGACGCCTGCGTGTGCCCAAAGTGCGGTCTATTAAGTCAACGACCCGGGAACAGGCCCTGCTGAAGCGGCTCAAGAAGTGCTTGGGCTATACCCCTCGGAATGTATCGTTATATACTTTATCCTTAGTACATAAATCGGCAGTAAAAGAATACCGCGCCTGCAACGAGCGCTTGGAGTTTTTGGGCGATGCCATCCTCAACTCTGTGGTCAGCGAGGTGCTTTATTTTCAATACCCCAACCACGACGAAGGCTTTCTAACCCAAATGCGTTCCAAGGTGGTAAATCGGGCGTCCTTAAATGCTTTAGCCCAAAAAACCGGACTGTGCGCTTGGGTACAAATCCGCGCTCCCCAAAAGGCGGGAAATAACCGCAATGTTTTGGGCGACATGCTCGAAGCCTTAGTCGGAGCTATTTATTTAGACCGAGGTTACGCCACCTGTCGCAAGGTAATCATCAATAAACTGCTCTCGTCCGTAAACTGGGAAGAATTGGCATTTACCGAAACCGACTACAAAAGCCGCGTCATCGAGCGTTGCCAGCGACTGCGCCTGTCTGTGGCCTTCCAGACCAAACAGGTTTTGGAAGAACACAGCGGAAACCCCAAATTTGTTTCCCAATTACTGATTGATACAACCACCACGGGCAGCGGACAGGGAGCTTCTAAGAAAGAAGCCGAACAAGCTGCCGCCCAACAGGCTTGGAACACCGTCATTATGGAGATGCCTCAGTCGGATATTTTTTGTTCCAAGCCATAATGCCCCCCTTGAGGTGGTACACCTGCAAAAATCCCTTTTGTATCAGCAAAGCTGTGGTTGACTTGGAAGTACGCCCCAGTTTGCAATACACCAATACCGCATCGGTGGCGGCGGCGCGGCTTTGAATCGCCTGTACAAACAAGTAATCGGCGGGGTCTACGTGTATCGCCCCCTCAATATGCCCCATTTCATGGTCTTCTGCAGCACGAATATCAATAATCAAAGGATTTGTGGTTTGCTCCATCAAGCTCTTAAATTCGGCCGGTTTTAGCGCCTTGGCTTTTACTTTTTGGGCCTGTACGGGCAAGGCGCAGAGCATACAACCCAAAGCAACCGTAATGGTTTTTGTACTCAGAAAGTTCATCTTGACTTTTTTTGCAAAGTTACACATATCGGGGGATTTGACTACCTTCGCAATCATAAAAATCTTTTTTACACCCACACGATATGTTAAAGACCATTGCATTGATTCCGGCCCGTTATGCCGCCACCCGTTTCCCGGGAAAACTGATGAGCCGGCTGGGAGGAAAAACCGTTATCCGGCGCAGCTACGAATCGGCCGTAGCCACACAACTTTTTGAAGACGTGATTGTTGTAACAGATAGCGACATCATATTCAAGGAAATTACCGCCTGCGGAGGCAAGGCCATGATGAGCCTCAAAGAACACGACTGCGGCAGCGACCGTATTGCCGAGGCGGCAGAGCGGCTTTCTAAGGTAGATATTGTGGTAAATGTGCAGGGAGACGAACCTTTTGTGCAAAGAGGGGCCTTGGAAAAATTGTTGGCCGTTTTTTCGGAGTCCGGAGGCCAATCCATAGACTTGGCTTCGCTGATGCACCGGATAGATAATCCCGAGCAAATAGACAATCCCAATTGTGTTAAAGTAGTAGTTGATATAGACCGCAAAGCTTTGCTGTTTTCCCGCTCGCGCATCCCATTTTCACGCGATTTTCAAGATGCCATATATTATAGGCACATCGGAGTTTACGCATTTCGACTTCAATCTTTACTTGAATTTTACCACAGCCCCATGACTCCCCTCGAAAAAGCCGAGCGAATCGAGTGTCTTCGCTACTTGGAGATGGGTAAAAACATAAAAATGGTAGAAGTTTCCCACATGGGAACAGGTATAGACACTCCCCAAGACCTAATTGATGCAGAACGCTATTTAGCAACACTTTAGAACGAAATATACCGGCTTTTTGGGGCCTAAAAAAAGTATTTCTTCATCCAAATACAGGTTAATCTGTATATAGCACATAGTTAGCTACGTATATCTTTAGTAAATATTTTGATATCACCATATAATGTCTTTGTATATGAAATATTAGTTAAATAATGCTAAAGAATCAAAAGAATTTATATCTTTGCAGCTCCAAACAGGCTTGGGAGCAAAAACGCAGGGCGAAAAGCGCAAAAAAAGTATCTGTCCACGAATTTTTGGGGCGATTAAATCCCAAAATTTTAGTTATTTTTTGGATTGTTATCTAAATTTTTTCGATAAATTTTTTGACTATAATCCAAAAATTTTATTATATTTGCCAAAAAAATATGGTACAAAGAGCTATCGAAACGATTATTAACAGACAGTTTTTCAAGGGGAAAGCTATTGTTATTACCGGACCGCGGCAATCGGGTAAAACCACCCTGCTTAAACAGATTGCTTCCAAGTCGGAATTTCCGGCCTTGGTTCTTGCTTGCGACGAGCCCGAAGTCCGTTCCATTTTGGCAAATTCCAACCTCCAACGGTTGCGCAGCTTGGTGGGTAGGCATAAGCTGGTGCTGATTGACGAAGCGCAAAGGGTAAAAAATATCGGCTTGACCTTAAAACTTATGGTGGATTTGATGCCTGATATTCAGCTTCTTATTACAGGCTCCTCTTCATTGGACTTGGCCGGTAAAATCAGCGAACCCCTTACCGGACGCATGTTTGAATACCACCTCTATCCTTTTTCGTCTCAAGAGTTGGCCCTGTCTGTCAACAGGCTGGCCGAACAGCAGTCGTTGGAAAAACGCCTAATCTATGGCTCTTATCCTCAAGTTATTATGCTTTCCGGACAGGAAAAATCGTGTTTGCTGCACCTCACGGGCAACCGTTTGTACAACGACGTGCTGGCCTATAGCGACATACGCAAACCTGCCCAGTTAGAAAGCCTACTGATTAGCTTGGCCCTACAGGTGGGGAACGAGGTTTCTTACCATCAATTGGCCCAAACCATTCAAGCCGACAGCAAAACGGTGGAGCGCTACATCCATCTGCTGGAACAAAGTTTTATTGTATTCAAACTGAGCGCTTTTAGCCGCAGCCTCCCCAACGAAATCAAGAAAGGAAAAAAGGTATATTTCTACGATAACGGCATCCGCAACGCCATTTTGCAAAACTTTTCTCCTTTGAATCTACGTCAAGATGCAAGCGCCTTGTGGGAAAACTATGTGGTCAGCGAGCGTCAAAAAGCCAATCATTACCAAAGGCATTTTGCCAACAGTTTCTTTTGGAGGACTTTTCAACGCCAAAAAATTGACCTTATAGAAGAAACAGACGGGACGCTCATAGCCTACGCCCTCAGATGGCGCCAACAGAGCCAAGCCAAACTGCCCGCCACCTTCATCGCCGCCTACCCCGACCACGAATTTCACATCATAGACCGAACCAACTACTTAGACTTTCTCATGTAGCCGACTGTGGTTCAATAGAGATAGATTTTACCGGTTCTCACAACAGCCGAAGGAGTAGGCGGAGTATAAAATGTGCGCCCACTACGCCGTGGTCTCCCGGGTAGCCGATAAGCGAAATATTTCCGCCCGCTTTGCGCAATTTTTTTAAGGCCGCTTGGGCGCACTCATGAGGAACGTAGCTGTCTACATTTGCGTGAGACAAATAGATGGGCGCTTTGGGCTTCCAGCCTTCCGATACGGAATTGAGTACGAGGTAAGGATAGAGTTTTTGAAACTCTTCGTTTTGCTGGTCAAAGGGTTTAAAGAAGTCTTCGTGCATATAGCCTCGGATATTTGTTCCAAGTTTTTCTATTTTGTCGGAACTGTACCCGCCGTTGTACCAACTGTCGCTATGTAAGGGCGGGTCAATAATAAAGATTTTTGAAAAATCTAATTGAAGGTCATAATAATGGTCAAAAGCAAAAATGGCGTGTGGGATGGCGGCAAAATCAGTGAATCCGGTTTGGGCAAAAGCAGCGAAGGCAGCAGGTAGGTCATACGCGCCGCCTCCGGCGTAGACTTCTTTGATTTTTACCGTATTGGAATGATGGGTTTCGTAATACTTTTGGACGGCCAAAGCAGCAGACCCTCCCAAAGAGTAGCCCGCAATTGTCGTTTCTGCGGGGAATCGGTATCGAAACCGGTCCCAAAGATACTGGGCGGCGGCCCGACGCATGTCATAGGCAACCCTGCCGGTATTGTCCGCCATGAGAAAAGGCGGCTTCATCCCTTTATTTACCCCAAAACCAAGCAGGTCGGGAATAATAACGGTATACGCTTGCAAAATCGGCAGACCTTCTTGCACATACATATCCTCGCTGATTGCATTCTTCTCTAAACGCGCAAAGGGAAGCACGTCAATCACGCCTTTGCTTTTTCTGTTTAGGGGGTGGAAAACCACTCCGGAGGCTTGAACCGGATTTCCAAAGGGGTCCACTGTGGTGTATTCCAAAGCCGCAACGCTAAAAGTCAGCTTTTTATCCACAAAGAAAAGAAGACCGCCATAATCCTCCAACATAGGCTCAAATTTTGCGAGCGAAGAAAAATCGGCCGATTCGTATCGGATTACCCGATAGTCCAAGGATTCCATCTGGTCCATGGGCGTACAACAAGCCATGAGGACACCGAGCAATAGAAAGTGAAAATGATGTTTCATAATATGTTACAAAGGAATGGGTGTATTATTTTCTCTTATATACGCCAAAGTGGAAGATTGAATTGGTGATGCAATCGGCCATCCAAAAGGGAAGCATATTGTGTTTTTCCATGTCGGTGCCGCTGTCGTTTATTTTGAACCAGCGGTGGGTAACAATTTCGGGAGTACCCATACGAACCTCCTTGCCAAAAAGTTTGAAAATAGTGTCCCACTTCCAGTACCGTTCGCGAGAGCCGTATGCGTGTAAATAATGGCTAAATCCACTATTGAGCAGGATTACAGAGAGTTTACGTGTACGGATGTGGTGATGCGAAAAGCAGATTGGAAGAATACTGATGGTGTACTCGTTGTTGGAGACCCGCTCCAGCGAATGGGTGAGGTTGATGGGGAGCGCTGCGCCCCAAGTGGGAACTAATGGGATACGATAGGCAAAGTAGTGCCACCAATTGTCGCAAATATCGGCGTACAATCCGTTGTCAGTTAAGGCGCTTCGAGCCTCTATCCACTTGCGGTCTACTATGTTGGCTATTCCGTCTCCGTCGTCGCCATTCATATCTTTGTAAAAATAAACGGCGCGGTCGTCCCAGTAAAATCGTCCGTCAACGCCCTCTTCCATAAAATTTTCATCTCCATAGATAGGCAGGTACATGCCTTTGTAAGAATCATATAAGCCCCTGTACATATTGGCTAAAGCGCTTGGGCCGCAACCGCCCGTCCAACGTGTCTTTTGCATGGCCTCGGTATCGTACTGTTCCAGCACAAATTCATCAACGCGGACGGTAGTTGCTTTGGTTTGTACCCAACCTTTCTTTTCCAAAGCAATCAAATCGTCTTCTATGAGCGCCACCAATTCCCAATACATGTTGGCTGCCTGTTGTTCTGCTTGTAGGGCTTCTGCAATGGCCGCTCTTTGGGCCGGAAAATCGTCAATGCCCAAGGCGGCAAAATAATCGGCGTCCATAGCGTCTATTTGAGCCATGTGGTCAAGTTGGTGCTGTACGGGAGGAACCTCCGGCCTTTCCCAATGGTTATCATTCATGAGCAAGACAGGCGTACTGCCGCTGCGGGTGGGCAGGCCGTAATACAGTTGGGTGGGATAGCGCAGGGCATAAGTTTGAAGTCCCATAGATTTGACTTGGGGCGCATAATCCCGAATGTAGGGCAACATGAACGCCAGCACTGCGGGCTGATCTTTTCGGGCATAGGTACATACGGTGGCATAGGGCTTGCCGTCCCCGTCGGTAATCACAAACTCGTAATAGCGTGGAGTCGCGTCAAAATCATAGAGGACTACCGGTCGTTCCGAGAAAGCAGAGGAACCGTATTCCAACTCCAACATGGCCAACATTCTGGCGGTACGGTAATAAACAACATTGGGGTCGCCCTGCCAGACATCCAATTCGGCTTGAGAGGCAAAGGGAATGTGGTGCATTTGAACCGGAACAGGGACCTCCGGCCGGAGTTGAGAAAGAATCGGGTCGGCGGTTTTGCTGCAAGCCGACATTATTAATGCGCAGACACATAGAGCGATGGCACAGACAGGCATTTTTTTGTTCATGGGGGTGAGGCTTTAAAATATTTCCGTAAAAATAGGATTTTTTTAGATTTCTATGTATGTTTGCATCGGTAAATATACTGCGGGAATCCGAAAACGGTTTAGAGTAGGAGCAACCATAAAAATTTTAACGTTATGATGTGGTGGGACTTTCTCATCTATGCATTTGCAGGAATAGGACTTTTGGGCGTACTGCCTGAGTTGTTTTTTTACCTCATTGCCTTGATATTTTCTTGGATTTTTTAATCACTTATTTACACTAACTTATGCAATATCTTATTTGGATTTTGGCCGCTCTTGGATTGATTGGCACTGTCTACTACATAGTAACCTACATACTGAGCATATTATAGCTCGTTGGGCGTAAATACGGGTTTTCGCCCCTTAAAGTGGACAAGGTAGCTAAACCCGCATTGTTTGAGTTTGGCGGCGTAACGGGCAAAGTCGCAGCCGAGTCTTTGGGTGTCGTGTGCGTCTGAGCCCAGCGTAACCATGTCGCCCCCCATTTCTCTAAAGCGTTTAAACACATCGGAATCAAACTGGGGCGCCTGTCCGTCTCGGGCTACAAAAGAGCGGGTGTTTAACTCCAAGGCTTTTCCGTTTTCTATCATCAGTTGAAACAGCGTGTCGAACTGGTCTGGAAAAGAACGGTACCTTAGCGTTTTTTGGGGATAAGGACTGTAGCGGGAGATATAGTCGTAATGCCCCAAAACATCGAAGTCTTTAAACTGCCTGATGCAATCTATATAGTATTCCAAATATTCGCGGTAAGCCTCCTGCAGACTTTTGTTCCTGTAAAAATCGCCGTAATAAGGGTCTGTACGGTTGACTATATGGACGGACCCGATTACAATATCAAAGCGATGGGATGCGATTAATTGTTTAACTTCTTCTATATAATGAGTTTGCAGGCCCACTTCTATGCCTTTGTAAAGGTTGAGCCTCCCTTGGTATTTGGGGATGTTTTCCTCGATAAGGGCTTGTTGGGCGTGAATATCAAGGCTATCTCCTACCGTTCCCTCGGGAACGCCTATATCTATGTGGTCGGTAAAGGAAATGCCGGCCAAACCAGCCACTATGGCCGCATGGGCAGCTTGGGAGATGGAAACAACACTGTCTCGGGAAAAAGTGCTGTGGGTGTGGGTGTCGGTAAACCTCATAAAAAGCGAAGAATAGATCGTATGAAATACAGGTAACCAACGGTATAATGGTCTCCCGGATAGCTGACAAGCGAGATATTCGCGCCTGCTTTACGTAATTTCCTCAAGGCCACCTCTGCATTGGCGAAGGGAACAATTACGTCTGATTTTGAGTGATATAAATAGATGGGCGCCTTGGGACGCCAGCCTTCCGATACCGAATTTAATGGAAGCAACGGATGGAGTTTTTTCAGCATGTCATTTTGCTGATCCATCGGCTTAAAAAAATCCTCGTGCATATAACTATGAAGATTGTAACCAAGCAAATCTTTCAATATTGCTGCATCGTATTCTCCATGAAGCCAAGTACGGTAGTTGTCGTTTTCGAGTAGATCTCCTGAAAAAATGTATGAAAAATCAAGTTCGAGTTTATAATAGTGGTCAAAAGCAAGAATGGTATGTGGAATGGCCGGATATTCCGAAACTCCGGCTTGCGCATATGCGGCAAAGGCTGCCGGCAAGTCATAAGCGCCGCCCCCTGCATGTACTTCCTTTACTTTCACCGAATGGGGATGATGCGCTTCGTAATACTTTTGGGCAGCTAAAGCGGCTGACCCCCCTAAAGAATAACCTAAAATCGTTGTCTTTTGAGGGAGTTCATACCTAAATTCGTCCCAAAGATACTGAGCAGCGGCGCGGCGCATGTCGTAAGCCACCCTGCCCGTGTTTTCAACCATCAGAAACGGCACTATTTTGTCTTTACTTGCTCCGGAGCCAATAAGGTCGGGAACAATAACGGTATATCCCAACAAGGCCAACATGCCCTCTGCCGCGTACAGTTCTTCACTGGTGCCTCCGTCTCTATTTAAGTGAGCCATAGGCAGGAAGTCAATCACGCCTTTGCTCTTTTTATTGATGGGGTGATATACTAATCCCGAAGCCGTAACATGTTCTCCATCGGGGCACACTGTAGGATAAGAGATGGCGGCAACGCGAAAAATCAGTTTTTTATCTAAGACAAGCGAGAAGATGGTTTCAAAGTTCTCCATCATGGGGTCAAACTTTGTGAGCGAAGAGAAGTCTGCCGTTTCCCAATGGGTTACAGAATAGTCAATGGACTCCATGTGGAACATGTCCATGGGCGTGCAGCAGGCAAGGATGCCGCCGAGCAGTAGAAAATAGTAGGTACGTGTCATTAAATTTATATAAAGCTGAGGATAAGACGTAAAAAATAGAGAATACCCACAGAAACATGATTTCCGGGGTAAATCATAAACGAGATATTTGCTCCTGCCTTGCGTAACTTTTTTACTGCGGTCTCTGTACATTCTACGGGCACACAGGCGTCGAGTCTGGCGTGAATCATATTGATGGGCGCTTTGGGGCGCCAACCTTCCGATATCGAATTTTCCATGAAGGCTTGATGGAGTTTTTCAAATTCCGTGCCCTTTTGTTCCTCCATAGATTTAAAAAAATCAGGATGCATGTAGTTCCTAACTTCGCGGCCAAGCTCATAGGTTAATCCCGGCGCGCTCAATCTATGGGGGCCAAACAACCAATCTTCCTTTAAATGGCCATTCTTACTTATCAAGTTACCTGTAAAGATTTTAGTAAAATCTAAATTAAGGTTATAGTAGTGATTCAAGCCGTAAATCGCGCTTGGGATGGCCACAAATTCAGAAATTCCGGATTTAGCAAAAGCCTCAAAGGCAACCGGCAGGTCATATACGCCGCTGCCCGTAAATACCTCTTTTACTTTTATAGTATTGGCATGATGCTTTTCGTAGTATTTTTGGGTAGCCAATGCGGCAGCTCCCCCCAGAGAGTAACCCATAATTCTGGTCTCGACAGGAAAGGTATATCTGTATTTGTCCCAAAGGTATTTTGCAGCAGCGCGGCGCATGTCGTAGGCCACCCTGCCCGTATTCTCCACCATCAAAAACGGCATTGGGAGATGATCACTGCTGCCGGACCCGATAAAATCAGGCATAACAATCGTATAGCCCTTAAAAGCCAACACGCCTTCTATGGCATACAACATCTCGCTTCCGGCGGCTCCGGCCCCTAAACGCGCTGTGGGCATGAGGTCAAAAACGCCTCGGCTCTTTTTGTTGAGGGGGTGGTATAAGACTCCGGA
>WRBG01000018.1 GCA_009784635.1 Bacteroidales bacterium
AGTTGATTAGTTGGTTGATTGTTTATAAACTCATTTGAAAAGAGTGTATCGTAAGCCGGCATACACTTTCATGCCCATTAGGGGGCCCCAAATTACCGTGGCGTTAAATTTACGGGAAAAGGGATGGTCTGCATGTAAAATGGGGTTCGACTGTTTGTAGTTGGTTAAATTTTCTCCGCCCAAATAGATATCCAAGTCGCGGAATTTGCGGGTTACTTGAGCATAAAGCATGGGATACGTTGGCGAATATTCCGCATTTGATTTAACCGATTCGGGCGTTGCGGCCGTGGCATTGACAAAATAAGGCAAACGCGAAGGGCCATTGAGTTGCGCCGTTACGTCAAAAACCCATTTGCTCATGCGGGTGGCATACTGTACATTAAAGACGCCTTTGTATTTGCTCATCAGGGGCCGCTCTACGGTTCCGAACTGTGCCAAATGCACCCGCGCGTCCGTATGCCTAAAGGTGGTGAGGATGGAGAAGCGCTCCAGCGGTTCCAGCGTCAGGTCCACTTGGAAGGTATTGGTATAGGAAGGCCCGTCCAAATTGTAGAACCATACGTAGTCCAAGTCCCGTTCTTGGTCCACCATTACCTGTTTTTGGAAATCGGTGCGGAAATAGTCAAAGCTCAAAGACGACTTTTCACCTCGGCCCAAATTAAAATAGCCGGTTAGGTTCAAGCCGTAAGTCCATGCCTGCTCTATGTTCAAATTGTCGTCAATCCTGAGCCACCGACCGGTGGACAAGTTTCCCAGATTATCTGCAATCAGGTTGGGGGTACGGTAGCCTTTGCCGCCCGAAGCCCTAAAGATAAGGTTTTCCGTAAAGTCGTATTTTACATTGGCTCTGGGGCTAAACAACCATCCGTAAAGATTGTTGTAGTCCAAGCGGGAGCCAAGCACAAATAAAAACTTATTCTCTTGATTAAAAGTGTATTCGCCATAAGCGCCCCAAGCATGTTCCTTGCGTCCCAAGGCGGCAAAAGGATGAACCACTTCCAAAGACGGGTTGGCAAACGACAGGGACAAATCCTCGTCAAGATGGTCGTAAAAACCGCTCAAGCCAAGGTTAAACCGGTGCGCCTCTTTGATTCCGAACTGAAACATCAAATTAGCGAACACCGAATTTTCTTTGGCGTCGTAGTTTCTATCTTTCAATCCAAAGTAGGCATCCAAAGCATGATGGGTGTAGTCAAACACAAGAGCCACATTGGGGGCCACGGCAGATGTTTCTGTGCCGGGCCTTTTGAGGGGAATGGCCAATTTAGAATAGAGGTTGATTCCTTGATTCTTGATATTGGATTTCCAAAGCGGCATATCCTCCATTCCTTCGGGTCTGTGGGTGGTTATGTGGCTGCTCTGTCCGGCATCCCGTGTCTCGTACAGCGCCCTAAAACCAAAGCGCCATTGAACGCCGTTATCGGCAATATGCAACCAGCGGTTGGCAAAGTTGTACTGAAAAGTCAAGGGCTCGTCTAAAAAACCATCGTGGTTGCCGTCGTGGGGTTGGGGGTCGGTAGAAAAATGTCCCAAGAGTACCGTACTCCATTTGTGGTTCAATTGCAGCGAGGAGGCGATGTTGGCCTCTGACCTCAAAGAGTTGGCAAAGAAAAGGTTTATAAACAAAGGCTGCTCAACCGGAGGTTTTCGGAACTCCATATTGATTTGGCCGGTAATGGCTTCGTACCCGTTCATCACCGACCCCGGGCCTTTGGCTATTTGGATGCTCTCTAACCACTGGCCGGAGACAAACCCCAAACCAAAAGGATTCAGCAGGCCCCGCATGGAGGGGCGGTTTTCGTCCGACATTTGCACATAAATACCCGATAGTCCCAACAATCTGATTTGACGGGCTCCGGTTACGGCGTCGGCATAACCCACGCTTACGCTGGCCGAGTTTTCAAAACTTTCCGCCAAATTGCAACAGGCCATTTTTTGCAAACCGGCGGTGGTAATCACTTCGGTGCGTATGGGGGAAGACCTAGAAAGCAGGTTGCCCTGCTGGCGTGCGGTTACTACCGCGGCGTCCAATTCGTTTTGCTCCCTAAGGATAAATACTAACTCTTGAGCAGGGTTTACTACTTCTAAAGTATCGGATACATAGCCTATAAAAGAGGCGATTAAAAAGCGGGAAGCATTGGTTCGGCGGTCAATGGAAAAAGAGCCGCGCTCGTCGGTTTGGACAACCTGATTCCCGCCCATCCAGTATACGTTGGCCATAGGCAGGGCTTCCCGCCCGCCGTTTGGCCGACTGCCGTATACATGACCTTTTACCGTTTGTGCGGCTAAACTCCCGCAGCATAACAGCAAAAGAAAGGTAGAAAAAATACATTTTCTAAACAATAATTGATTCTTGAAATTCATATATTACTTTTACGATTAATAAATTACACAAAACGCACGTATCAATATTTCTGAGATATACGTGGGGGAGTAGTTATTATAATCGCAAAGGAATAATGGAGTCAAGGCCCCCGTCGGGGCCCAACACAATGCCGGCCGCATGAAAGGCTGTGGTGGTTGATTGGCAAAAGATGCAGAGGTCTTTGGCTGTGGTTTGCGGCGCAACGGTCCATACCGGCGTTTGGGCTTCAACCTGCACACATTCTGCAACAGTTTGTTCCGTATCTAAGACACAAAGGAGCGTTTCACAGCAACGGTCGTCCGGTTCGTCTTGTTTGTTGGAATTGCGACAACATTCGGAGCGTCCGCCGTTGTCTTGTTCTTTGTCATGATGGTTACAGCTGCAAGGCATTTCGCGGGTGAGCAACATTATTTTTGAAGTGCCGTCTTTGGAACAGCGATGCACTCCAAATCCCATGTTCATAGTCATATAGACACAAACAAACCCCACGAGTAGTATGTATAAGCCCGCTCTTTTCATCTTTTTTGTAGCGCGGGGCGGGATTGAACCGCCGACCTCATGATTATGAATCATGCGCTCTAACCTACTGAGCTACCGCGCCGCACAAATGAGCCGCAAAAGTAGGTCTTTTTTCCAAAATAACAAAATCCATAGGGGGTGGCTCTGCATTTTTATACCTTTGCAGGATATTGAACCTGTACATCTACGATAAAACCTTTGAAGGCTTTTTGACGCTGGTTTTTGACGCATATGCCCATAAAGCCTTTCCCGACCGAATTTTGGGCGATGGGGATTTATTGCCCCTTTTTGGCGACACCGCCTTTAGGGTGGTAACAGATACTTCAAAAGCCCAAAGGGTTTGGAAGGGATTGCATAAGAAAATTTCCAAACAGGCTTGCGGGATGTTGTCGGTGGTCTTTTTGTCGGAGTTGCCCAACAACGAGCTGTTGCTGTTCCGCTACATACAAAAGGCCTTTGCCGCTCCCCAATCCATAGAAGTCAATTTTGCAGACCCCGATGTGTTGCAGTGTTCCAAAATTTACCGCAAGGTAGGCAGGGAGGCGGAGCGCATGCGCATGTTTGTGCGTTTTCAAAAGACGGCGGATGGCATTTTCTTTGCTCCCATAGAGCCAAAGTACAATGTTTTATCTTTGGTCTCCGACTTTTTTACCGACCGCTTTGGCGATCAAAAGTGGGTAATATACGACATCAAGCGCAACTACGGATTGTATTACGACCTGCATAAAACAGAAGAAATTGTATTTGACCAACTTGAGCTTGACCTGCAAACAGGCAAACTCAGCGATGCCCAAGCCGCCGCGGACGAACAATTGTTTCAGTCGCTGTGGAAATCGTATTTTGGTTCGATTACCATAAAGGAAAGGCTAAATCCAAAACTTCACCGGCAGCTCCTGCCCAAAAGATTTTGGAAGTTTCTGCCGGAAAAGCAATAAATCGGTTTCTAAGGAGGTATGTTGCCCTTATTGTTTAGGCCGCATATACTTGTACGCAATTCCCGCAAGAATCGCACCGCAAATGGGAGCCACCCAAAACAGCCAAAGTTGTTTGATAGCCCAGCCGCCTACAAAAATCGCTTGACCGGTACTGCGGGCAGGATTAACCGATGTGTTGGTTATGGGAATGCTTATCAAGTGAATCAGGACAAGGCCCAAGCCAATGGCGATGGGCGCAAAACCTTTGGGTGCGCGCTCGTCGGTAGCGCCAAGGATGATAATCAAGAACATAAAGGTCATGACCACCTCGGTCAACAGGCCGGCGCACAAACCGTATCCGCCGGGGGAGTTTTCGCCGTAGCCATTGGCCGCAAATGTACCCACGCCGTCAAAACCCGCTTTGCCCGAAACAATCAAGTAGAGCAGGGCCGCAGCTACAATGGCGCCCGATACCTGTGCAATAATGTAGGGCAGAATTTCTTTGGCAGAGAAGCGCCCTCCGGCCCAAAGGCCAAGGGTTACGGCCGGATTTAAATGACAACCGGAGATGTGCCCTATGGCGTAAGCCATGGTCAACACAGTGAGGCCAAAAGCAAGGGCTACGCCGGCAAAGCCAATCCCTAAACCCGGGAATGCCGCCGCAAAGACGGCGCTTCCGCAACCGCCCAAAACCAACCAGAAAGTACCGATAAACTCGGCTGTAAGTTTTTTCTTCATGAATATAATATTTTAAATGTTAAGTTATTATGCAGAATTTTGTTTAAAACGGAAACTTGAGCCGATTTGTATTTGCGCAGGGCCTCCAAGCGCACTATGTCTTGTACCTTCATGGCATATCTAATGCCCTCGTTGATTTGTTCTTCAAAACTCACGATGACCTAAATTTTGGATATGCAAATATAAAGAATTTTGGTAAATTCTGAGACAATACATACCTTTGACCCCTCTAAATTTTTTGTTCTTTGGGCTCGGGTGGTGGAATAGGTAGACACGCAGGACTTAAAATCCTGTGGGCAGCAATGCCTGTACGGGTTCGATTCCCGTCCCGAGCACGACTTATTGCCGTGGGATTTTTTTTAGAAAAAGTGAAGAATAAAGAGAAACTTTTGACCACATATTTGTAAGATAGAAAAATAACGCTATATTTGCAGCCCGTAATTTTTTATGGGCTTATTTTAATTAACTAATTCACACCAAATTAACAACCAAATGCCTGGATTAATTGGGAAAAAAATCGGAATGACTTCCGTTTTTGGTGCCGACGGTAAGAATATACCGTGCACCGTTATTGAGGCTGGACCGTGTGTTGTTACGCAGGTGCGTACGGTAGAAGGAGATGGTTATGCCGCCGTACAACTTGCCTATGACGAGAAAAAAGAAAAACACACCAGCGCAGGCTTACAAGGCCATTTCAAAAAGGCACAAACCACGCCTAAGCGTAAACTCGTGGAGTTTGGAACAGACTATGCCAAAGAGTTACAATTAGGTGATGTAGTAACCGTTTCAGACGTCTTTACCGACGCCGTGGAATGGGTAGATGTAACAGGAATCTCTAAAGGTAAAGGTTTCCAAGGTCCCGTAAAACGCCATGGTTTTAGCGGAGTCGGCGGCCAGACCCACGGTCAGCACAATCGTTTGCGGGCCCCGGGGTCTATGGGAGCTTCTTCTTGGCCTTCAAGGGTGTTTAAAGGGAAAAAGTTGGCCGGCCGTATGGGTGGCGACAGAGTAAAAATTTTGAACCTCAAAGTGATTAAAGTTCTCCCCGAGAACAATCTGCTTTTGGTAAAAGGGTCGATTCCCGGCGCTAACGGTTCTTATGTAATTATTGAGGAGTAACGTCTATGGAATTGTCAGTTTTTAAAATTGATGGACAGGAGTCGGGAAAAAAAGTAATGCTCGACGATTCGGTTTTTGGGATTCAACCCAATGACCATGCTATTTATTTGGATGTGAAGCAATACTTGGCCAATCAGCGCCAAGGCACCCACAAAACCAAAGAACGTTGGGAGGTTTCTTACAGCACCAAGAAGATGGGTCGCCAAAAAGGCGGCGGCGGAGCGCGGCACGGCAGCATTAAAGCCCCGATTTATGTAGGCGGCGGCCGGACTTTTGGGCCCAAGCCCCGCGACTACAGCTTTAAGCTGAATAAGAAACTCAAACAATTGGCCCGCAAGAGCGCCTTGAGCTATAAGGCCAAGGCCACCGCCATTACCATGCTGGAGCCCTTTGTATGGGAAGCGCCCAGAACTAAGGAGTTCATCTCCATGCTCAAAAACCTCAAACTCGAGGACAAAAAGGTATTGATGGTTCTTCCCGAAAACAACAACATTATTTATTTATCGTCCCGCAACCTGCAACGTGTAAAGGTGATAACGCTTTCTGAGTTGAATACCTACGACATTCTAAACGCCGGCAACCTCGTCTTGGTAGACGGCGTACAGGAGGTGCTGACCCTGCAACTGGGACGTGCTTAACATCAATAGCAATGGGAATTATCATTAAGCCAGTTATAACAGAAAAGATGACGATTCAGGGCGAAAAGTTGAATCGTTACGGATTTATAGTTGACCGCGAAGCCAATAAAGTGGAAATTAAAAAAGCGGTTGAGGAAATGTATGGGGTCACGGTATCTCAAGTAAATACCATGAACCGCCACGGAAAACGTAAGAGCCGCTTTACCAAAGCGGGGATATTGTCAGGCCGTACCAATCATACCAAAAGGGCGATTGTTACTTTGGCCGGTGAAGATAAGATAGATTTCTATAGCAATATTTAAGTCCATGGCAGTACGTAAGTTTAAACCGGTAACACCCGGTACGCGACATAAAGTAATCAGCGCCTTTGACGACATTACCTGTGCAACGCCCGAAAAATCGTTGCTGCAACCCCTGCACAAATCAGGCGGTCGCAATCGGCAGGGTAAAATGACGATGCGCTACCTTGGCGGAGGACACAAACGCCAATACCGTATCATTGACTTTTTGCGGAACAAAGACGGCATGGCCGCCACCGTAAAAACCATTGAATATGACCCTAACCGCAGCGCACGGATTGCCTTGGTAGTCTATGCAGACGGAGAAAAGCGTTATATTATAGCTCCTAACGGACTTAAAGTAGGACAAACGATTGAATCGGGAACAGGCATTGCCCCCGAAACGGGAAATACGCTTCTACTTGCAGAAATTCCTCTGGGAACCTTGGTACACAACATTGAGCTTAGACCCGGACAGGGAGCCGCTATGGCCCGCAGCGCCGGAACCTATGCTCAGCTGACCGCCCGCGAGGGGGGCCACGCCATTCTAAGACTGCCTTCGGGCGAGGTCCGCATGGTGTTAACCTCCTGCCGCGCCACAGTCGGCACCGTATCTAACCCGGACCATAACTTGGAATCACATGGAAAAGCCGGACGTAATCGTTGGTTAGGCCGTCGTCCCCGTACCCGCGGGGTGGCCATGAATCCGGTAGACCATCCTATGGGCGGTGGAGAAGGTCGGGCTTCCGGCGGACATCCCCGTTCTCGCAAAGGTTTACCTGCCAAGGGATACAAGACTCGGAATCCCAAGAAGGCTTCCAAGAAGTTTATTATTGAAAAAAGAAAAAAATAACGGAATAACTGTATAAAGTATGAGTCGTTCACTAAAAAAAGGCCCGTTTATTGAGTCAAGCCTCGAAAAGAGAGTCCTTGCCATAAACGAAGGCAAATCAAAAAAAGAAGTCCTCAAGACTTGGTCTCGCGCCAGTATGATTTCTCCGGACTTTGTAGGCCACACTATTGCCGTACATAACGGAAACAAGTTCATTCCGGTATATGTTACGGAGAATATGGTTGGTCACAAGCTCGGCGAATTTGCGCCCACCCGGACCTTTAAAGGCCATTCGGGCAATCGTTAATTTAATCATATGTAATAGAAATTTACAAAATGGGAGCTCGAAAAAGAGAAATGGCCGAAAGGCAAAAAGAAATAAGGAAACAAACAGCTTTCGCAAAGTTGAATGATGTTCCGACCTCGCCCCGCAAAATGCGCTTGGTTGCGGATTTGGTAAGGGGCGTAGAAGTAAACCGCGCTTTGGATATTCTAAAATATACCAAAAGGGAAGCCTCGATGCGTTTAGAAAAGCTACTCAAATCGGCTATTGCCAACTGGGAAGCCAAAAACGAGGCGGACCGTAAAGAATTAGAAAATGGAAACGTGCACGTTAAAACGATTATGGTGGGAGGGGGTACCCAATTAAAGCGTATCCGCACAGCGCCCCAAGGCCGGGCCGCCCGCATTCGCAAGCGTTCTAATCACGTTACTATTGTATTGGATAAAAAACCCCAAACCGAAAAATTATAGGAGTACATTTATGGGACAAAAAACAAACCCAATTAGCAACCGTATAGGTATTATTCGTGGCTGGGACTCCAATTGGTACGGGGGAACCGACTACGCTTCCAAGATTTTGGAAGACGCCAAAATTCGTGAATATTTAACCACCCGCCTTGCCAAGGCCAGCCTGTCTAAGATAGTCATCGAACGCACCTTAAAGCTGATTACCGTAACCATCCACACCGCCCGTCCCGGGATTATTATTGGAAAAGGCGGTACAGAAGTAGACAAGCTCAAAGAGGAATTAAAGAAAATCTCCAACAAAGAGGTTCAGATTAACATCTTTGAAATCAAACGTCCCGAGTTGGACGCTACCATTGTTGCCAACAATATTGCCCGTCAAGTAGAGGGTAGGGTCTCTTACCGCCGCGCCATTAAAATGGCCATGGCTTCTACCATCCGCATGGGGGCAGAAGGCATTAAGGTGTTGATTAGCGGACGTTTGGCCGGAGCTGAAATGGCCCGTCGCGAGATGCTCAAAGAGGGACGTACCCCTTTGCATACCTTCCGTGCCGACATTGACTATGCTTTGGCCGAAGCCCATACCAAAGTAGGCGTTTTAGGCATTAAAGTATGGATTTGCAACGGAGAGGTCTACGGAAAACGCGACTTGTCGCCCAACATAGGCACTTCTGCCGCCGGCACCGGTTCTTCCTCCATGGGCGGAGAACGCCGCAACGACAGAGGTGAGCGCCGCGACCGTCGTGACCGCCGTGGCGGCGGAGACCGTGACCGTCGTGGCGGAGACCGTGGAGACCGTCGTGGCGGAGACCGTGACCGTCGTGGCGGAGGCGGAGACCGTCGTGGCGGGCCGCGTGGGCCCCGTTAGTGCTATACCGCCCCTTGGCGGAATCTAAAACCTAATCATCATGCGAAAAACAATTCTCTCCTCCCTCCTTCTATTTGCGCTATGCGCATCAGTAGGTTGCGCGCCTGTATCCGACTCGGTTCGTCGCACCACGCCCGAAAAAGCGGGCTTGAATCCTGCGAAATTAGTCCTTGTTGACGACATTATCAATGAGTCTATCGAAAAGAAAGAAATCCCCGGAGCCGTTTTGGCCATTGTGCGCGACCAATCGTTAGCCTACTTAAAGGCCTACGGCAATAAATCGGTATACCCCGAAGTAGAACCGATGACCGTAAACACTGTTTTCGACTTGGCGTCCGTAAGCAAGCCGGTCGGCTGCGCCCTTTCCATCATGCACTTGGTAGAAAGCGGAAGACTCCGGCTTAGCGACCCGGTATCTATGTATATCCCCAACTTTATGCCCTATGTTGACCCCCTAACCGGCGAAAGAGTTCAGATTCGGGTCGTTGACCTGTTGACCCACTCATCGGGATTGCCCGGATACATTACGGCCACGCGATTGACCGAAAAATACGGCTCTCCCAATCCACAGGCTTTGATAGATTCCATTGCAACAACCGGCAGAGACTTTAGGCCCACTACCCGCTTCCGCTATGGTTGCACCAATTTCATTGCCCTGCAACACGTATTGGAAAACATTACCGGTGAAAAATTGTGTGATTATGCCCAAAAGAACATTTTTGACGTTTTAGGCATGAAACATACGACCTTTAATCCCACGGGAGAGGTTTTAGCCTTGGTTGCTCCCACAGAAAAACAGGCCGATGGCTCGGTTTTACGGGGCAGGGTTCATGACCCCTTGGCCCTGCTGTTAAACGACGGTAATTCGGGAAATGCCGGAGTTTTCTCCAATGCCGAGGATTTGGCATTGTTGGCAGCGGCCTTGATGAACGGCGGCGCATACAACGGAAAACGTATTTTAAGCCCCTTGACGGTAGAAACCATGACCCGCATCCCCGAAGAAGTCAAGTCTTTGGGACGCTCCTTGGGCTGGGATAATTATTCTTCTTACTCCTCCAACAACGGCAATCTTTTTGACCCGACCAGAACCTACGGACATACCGGTTATACCGGCACTTCCATGGTGATTGACCCCGTATCCAAGACTGCGGTTATTTTATTGGCGAACAGGGTGCATCCCGAAGACGTAGGCAGCGTAACACGCTTGCGGGCTTTGGTGGCCAACGCGGTAGCCGGCGCTGTCACTAAGTAATAACCAAGTGCGGCACTGTTTTTGCAGGGGCACAGGGTAGAACTTATTCGCAGAACATGAAAAAATCTTTGTTCTTGTTGCCTTGCGTCTTTGTGCTGTGTATCCCCTCTCTGCATGCCCAGTATCTGACGGGCCGTGTATTAGACCGGACTCAAGAGCCGGTGGCTTATGCCACCATATACATCACAGAACTGCAACAGGGAGTGGTGGCCAATGCCTCAGGAGTGTTTGAACTGGCGGCTCCGGCAGGGAGCTATCAGTTGGTTGTCACCTGCATGGGCTACCAAACGACCAGATTGAGTTGGGCCTCCGAGCCTAAAACAGAAGGCTCATTAAAGACAATTATCTTGGAAGAAGCGGCCTATCAGATTGCGCCCGTGTATGTAACCGCCAACAGGGAAGACCCCGCTTACACCATTATGCGTAAGGCCATTGGTATGGCTCCTTATTACCGGAATATTGTGGAGAGCTATACGGCCGAAGTATACCTAAAAGGAACCATGCAGGTGACAAAACTTAGGGGAATGGCTTATTTGGCCCTAAACAGGGAGCAGCGGGCGGCCATCAGAGACCTTTCCAGTATTCAAGAATCTGTGAGCGAGATTCAATTCACGGCCCCCGACAAGTATGTGCAAACCATTAAATCCGAAAAAACGGCGGCCAATGTGGATTTAAAAAAGTTAGGCATGGGAGAAAACGATATTCAAATGGGGTTGGCCAATTTGAACATTTACAGCAATCGTCCCAATATGCCGTTGGCGTCCAATGCCTTTCAAAATTATGCCTTTAAATACCTCGGCGATTCCGAGATTGATGGGCAATGGGTAGCCAAAATACAGGTAACGCCCAGACGCAAAGCCAATGATTTGTTTACCGGATATTTGTTTATCGTGCGGGAGAAATGGTGCGTACAGTCGTTGGACTTGAGTCTTTCCCAACAATACATCAAAGCCGGCGCCCAGCAAATCTACCGCTTTGTGTCGGACGATATACTTTTGCCGGTTAGCTACAGCATTAGAGGAGAATGGGACGGTTTGGGATTGGGGGCCAACGGACAATTTTCCGGTTCCATCAAATATACCGATGTACGTCAAAATCAGCGAATCGCAAGGGTCGCCCCTACAGGAAGCGAGCCTATTCAACAGGCTCAAAATCTGTTAGATAAGCAAGAGTTAACGCAAAGGGACATGCGTGAATTGCGCAGAATCCAAGACCAAGCTGTTGCCGCCGTTCGGGAGGAAGAACGCAGGGAGCGGGACGAAAAGCCTTCTTTAGAGGTTGTAAACAACTACAGGATTGTGAAGGACAGCCTGCGCCTGCAACAGGATTCGGCCTACTGGGCTTTGATGCGTCCTGCTCCTTTGAACTTTAGAGAATTAGAGCTTTTTACCATCAGCGATTCGATTAAAGCAGCCCCTTATACCCCCGAAGGCAAACGGCGGAAAAATATAGAAATAGCCAAAGGCGTATTGGGCAGCGGCTATACCTTTACCCCCGATTCTTTGTGGCGGATTAGCTATTCCGGAATGATTAATCCCTTTGAATCCTCCTACAACACGGTGGATGGATGGGTCTATGGACAGGCGCTGAGGTTGAGGAGAGAAACCAAAAACAACGGCTACATACAACTGCGGGGACGGGCCTCTTGGGCCTTTTGTCGGCAGTCCTTGATGTGGAATGTCTTGGCCGAGCAACGCTATTGGGCCAACAGACGGGGTCACTGGGGATTGGGGGCATACGCCCAAACGCTGGACTTTGCCGGCGACCAAGGGGTTGGATTGGTGAACGAATGGTCCAGCCTGTTTTTCCGAATCAATCCGGCTCGTTTTTACGAGGGCAGGGGGATTCAAGCGACCCACAGGATTGATATAGCCAACGGATTGGTTTGGAATTTAGGGTTTAAATGGGAAGACCGGCGGCCCTTGGACAACCACAGCGATTACTCCTTTTTTTACGTGGATTCCCGCTCCTTTGCCCCCAACATTCCCGACAACAGTCCGTATGTATCAGACAATCCCGCCTTGGTCGGCCCCAATCGGGCCGCTGTAATACGTATGGGTATTTCTTATACCCCCAAGCGATACTACCGGATGCATGAGGGACGCAAAATTATGCTTTCATCCGATTATCCGACTTTTTCTGCCGAGTGGACAAAGGGCATACCCGGTTTGTGGGACTCCCAATCCCAATTCGATTTTGTGTCGGCGTCTGTGTCCCAGTCCAAAAATTTTGGCTACCACCGCACCATAGAATACCGGGCCCAAGCCGGAACCTTTCACCGAGCAAAGCTGTTGCATTTTGCCGACTTTCATCATATATACACCAACCAAAGCGGAGTGTCGCTCAGCCGCGATTTGAATACTTTTCAATTGCTTCAAACATACAGACTTTCCACCCCCCGGTGGTATGTGCAGGCCCATGTTAGGTATCAGACGCCTTATTTAGCGCTCAAGTACATTCCGATTTTTACCAATCCGATGATTCGAGAAGGCATACAGTTTTCTTACCTGTTGCAGCCCAACTTGAGGCATTATACCGAATTGGGTTACTCCATGAACATTATCATGTTTAATGTGGGCGTCTTTGCAGGATTTGAGCAGGCTAAGTACCACCGTTGGGGCTTTCGGCTCTCCCTTCCCTTGGAACTTTTGGTAAGAGGACTGCGGTTGTAGTGTCTTGTTCTACGCTTATATTGAAGTGCTTTTCGTTTGCAACATAAAAAGCTTTCGCATCTTCTGCGGAGGCAAAGCGGACTTGTGCAGCAGGTTGTTTGGTTTCGGGGTCAATCCAAAGCCACATAGCATAGTTTTGAAAAGGAACAAAATGCTCTGCCCATGTAATATACGCAGTTGACAGTCCCAAATCTCCGCAAACATAATAAAGGTTTCCGGAATGGGATGCGGGAAAAAGAGAACGACCGGCCATTTGGGTATTATCGATATACGGATTTTGGGCTATAATCTCGGCGGCAAGCCGGTCAAGATATGGCAGGGCATCTATGGTTCTGTCTAAACACTTCAAAGTTACGTACAGACGGTCATGATAAAATTGTAACAAGCCCGGAGTTAAACATTCAACAGGAAAGCGTTCGTCGGCCCTAAGGCATTTAAAGGCATGTATCGAATAGATACCATAGGCATGTTCTTGGGTATCCATCAGATAATATTCTGCGATAAACGAAATTCCTTGATAGGCAAACCGTTGCTCTAATAGCTGTTGAAATCCGTATTCCAAAAAAAGGTCGGCTCCTCCATTGATAAATCCATACAGTCCGGGACCTTCAAAAGTACGCTCGTTTTTAATCTCAATCTGTTCAATAGATTGAGGGGTAAGGTAATTAAACGGGAGAATCGTTTGCAGCAGGACAAAGCTGCACAATTGGGCAAACATAGCTAATTTTCAATGAGTTGAATTTTATCAATATCTGCAACTCCTAATCCGTATTCTTGGGCTAATTGCAACTTGGCCAATCCTCGCGGAGCGGCTTCCTGCTGGCTCTGCTGGCGTCCTTCGGCGATTCTGCGGCCTATGATGATTTCATGCCCAATACGGTCTACCGCCACGGGGTCTGTACCTACTAAAATAGTGTTATACTGACAAATAAACTGGGGATTGGCCCCCGGTCCTCCATCATAGCACCCAATCAGACCGTCGGCAATATGGAGCACCACTTTGTCGCGAATGGGAGGAAAAGCGCATACTTGGGCACAGGTTTCGGCCCATAAATCCCGATGCAACCGACTGGTGTTGGTGATGACGCCAAAGCCTAAATTTTTGAGGCAGAGAGTAACGGCAGCGCCCGCATTCTTCATGATGGGAATATTGATAATTTTATCCACTTCTTGGGTACACACCTTGGAGAAGTAGGAATACTTCCCTCCGTTTACCATAAAGGGAAGGGTGTAGTCGTCATACTCCTGTTCACAATCGGCCCAATAGTACCAATCTTTATCAATCCTGTGTTCGCTTAAGAGCTTTCCATCGGCTCCATAATACGAACCATTCTCTTGATACTCTGTGCTGAGCATCTTGATTCCCGGATAGTTTTGCGCATTAAATCCCGCCTCCTCCAATTGCAGTCCGCGCCTGTCCCAAATCACGATGTTCTTTTTGGGAATCCCGGCTTCTTCCATCTGTTTGATTACAGACTTTACCACTGCATGAGAAGTGCTTAATAGCGTTCCTCCGATTGGATTAACCTTAAGCCCAATAATCTCTTTGGGGCCCACAAACTGCCTCCATGCTTTTTTCAAGTTACTTGCTCCCGTCAATAGCAGCATGCTCTGTGCCAGCATATCATAGGCAACCGACTCTACAGGCGTTTCGTTAACTACCGAATCGGGATTGAATATTTTGACCACTTTTCCGGGATAAAGCCCGGGCATGGAGTTTTTGGTACGGGGGATTTTTAGGGCTTCCTCAATGTTGGTAGCGGGCTTTGCCGGCTGCTGTCCGCTCCATCCGGGCATAGCCGCGGCAAAGGGTTTTCCGACCAACGACCCGGCGGCCAAGCCGGCGCCGGTGGCAGAAGCGATTCTAAAGAATTTTCGACGGTCCATAGAGAAATAGTTTTAAATACGGGACAAAGCTAATAAAAAAAGACCACCTAGTATGCAGATGGTCTTAGAACAAAAATATTCAACAACATTAGTCGTTTAGCGAAAAGCGATAAAATCCGGTAACCTTTAGCTGGGGGTCAATGGCTTTGAGGTGTTCGGCTACGGTGGCTTTGCCGTCCTTTACAAAGATTTGCTCCTCTAAAGTGCTTTCTTTAAAGAATTTATTTAGTTTTCCTTTGGCAATTTGCTCTACCATTTGTTCGGGCTTGCCTTCTAAACGGATTTGCTCGCGATAAATCTCCATTTCCTTGTCAATCACCGACTGGGGACAGTCGCTTTTGCTGACGGAAACGGGATTCATGGCGGTAATCTGCATGGCAATATCTCTCCCTGCTTGATTGTCAATAGCTTTATTGAAGCCCACAATGGTGGCCACTTTATTGTTCATGTGGATATAGGTGGCAATATAGGGAGCTTCTAATTTGTTATAGAAAGGAATGGCATGTCTTTCCCCGCTCTTTCCGGTTTGGGCGGTCAGGGCGTCTTCCACAGTGGTTCCGTTGACGGTCAAGGCATGTAAGGCGGACAAGTCGGCGGGCATGTGGCTTAATGCGGTATTGGCAACGGCTTTAGCCAATTGCACAAAGTCCTCGTTCTTGGCCACAAAGTCGGTTTCGCAACCCAAACAAACCAAAATGGCTTTGTCGTGTTGGTCGTTAGCCATGGCAATGACCGCTCCTTCTGTAGTTTCGCGGTCGGCGCGTTTGGCGGCTACCAATTTGCCTTTTTCGCGGATGATTTCTTTGGCGCGTTCAAAATCGCCTTGAGCTTCTACTAACGCATTTTTGCAGTCCATCATGCCGGCGCCTGTCATTTGGCGGAGTTTGGCTACTTCTGCTGCTTTGATTTCCATATTTGTTGTTGTTAATCGTTTAATGATTGAGGTTCAGCTTGAGGTTCTTCTTGAGGGACAGATATTTCTGCCACAGGTTCTGTAACAGGAACTACGGGTTCCACAACGGGAGCGGTCGGCTCGGCAACGGGAGCAGCAACAGGAACTGCCACAGGTGCTAAGGAGTCGGCGGTCGTTTCTTCTCTTTCTCTGAACGGCTTGGTTCCTCCCCTGCGGGCCCGCATTTTGGTGGGTCCGGATGCCTCATCCCTGTCGGTCGACGTCATTTCCGGTCCATCCTTGTCTTTTTCTAACTTGCGCTCGTCTAATCCTTCTTGGACGGCAGCGCACACGATATTTAAAATCAACGCAATAGATTTAGCTGCATCGTCGTTTGCCGGTATCACAAAATCAATGGGAGTGGGGTCGCAACATGTATCAACCATGGCGATTACCGGAATGTTCAAACGGAGGGCTTCTTTTACTGCGTTCATCTCTTTTTGCACGTCCACCACAAAGAGGGCGGCGGGAAGACGGTTGAGGTCGGCAATAGAGCCGAGGTTTTTTTCTAACTTGGCACGCTGACGGGTAACTTGCAGCCGTTCGCGTTTAGCCAAAGTTTCAAAAGTACCATCGGTCATCATTTTGTCGATGGTGTTCATTTTCTTAACGGCTTTGCGGATGGTGGGGAAATTGGTAAGCATTCCACCCGGCCAGCGCTCCGTTACATAAGGCATTCCTACCGATTTAGCTGCTTCGGCAACAATGTCTTTAGCTTGTTTTTTTGTAGCCACGAATAAAATCTTGCGCGATGAGTAGGCAAGTTGCTTCATTACGCCGGCGGCTTCGTCTATTTTGATAACGGTTTTGTGCAGGTCAATAATATGAATCCCGTTTTTCTCCATAAAAATATAGGGAGCCATCTTGGGGTTCCATTTGCGTTTTAAGTGTCCAAAGTGTACGCCTGCATCAAGTAATTCCTCGAAATTGGTTCTGGGCATTGTTTTAAATGTTGTGTGATTGATTAATAACTCTTTTCATCAACCTCAAAGGTAACGGCAAGCCGGTCCTGAGGTTTTCCGCAGCAGGGCAATTAACCGGTAATAAACTCGATTTTAGTCCTGATAAATTTGAACCCATGCTGTGCATAATTTTACAAACAGTTGATGTTTAACGCTTGCTAAACTGAAAGCGTTTGCGCGCACCGGGCTGCCCCGGTTTTTTCCGCTCTACCTGACGGGCATCTCGGGTAAGGAGGCCGTTTGATTTAAGCACCGGACGATAAGCCTCGCTGTTTACCTTGCACAATGCGCGGGCAATACCCAAACGCAATGCCTCGGCTTGACCTTTGACGCCGCCGCCATCAAGGTTTACCTTAATGTCGAACAGGGCCAAGGTGTCGGTAAGTTCAAGGGGCTGTTGCACAATGTACTGTAGCGTAGCTTCTTTAAAATACACGTCTAAAGGACGGTCATTAATCGTGATGCTGCCTTTTCCCGGATTCAAGTATACGCGGGCAACTGCTGATTTTCTTCTTCCAAGGGCGTTGATAACTTCCATGCTCTTAAATTTGGTTTAGTGTAATTGTTTTGGGCTGTTGCGCTGCATGGGGATGGTTTGGGCCAACGTATACATGCAGGTTGCGGAACAGCTCCGCGCCAAGACGGTTCTTGGGGAGCATACCCCTAACCGCTTCTTCTACTACCGCAAACGGCTTTCGGCTAAACAACTCTTTAGGGGTTGCAAAGCGCTGGCCGCCGGGATAACCGGTGTGACGAACGTACACCTTTTCTGTCAACTTATTCCCCGTCAAACGAACCTTTTCTGCATTGACAATGATTACGTTGTCTCCGCAGTCCACGTGGGGGGTAAAGTTGGGCTTGTTCTTGCCGCGCAAAATAAGGGCGATGCGCGAAGCAAGACGTCCCAATACTTGATCGGTGGCATCAATCACTACCCATTCTTTGGTAACGGTAGCGGCATTTGCCGACACGGTCTTGTAACTCTGTGTGTCCACTTCTTTGATTTTTAGTTAATTACTTTAAAATGTTGCGATTTCCCTTTCTTATAAGGGGCTGCAAAGATAGTAATTAATTTCTAATACAGCTATCTTTGCAGCATGACGATTGGGAATATTGACTTGGGAAGCCATCCCCTGTTCTTAGCGCCTATGGAAGACGTTACGGACGCCTCATTCCGCTTTATCTGCAAGGAATTTGGGGCCGATATGCTCTATACCGAATTTGTTTCTTCCGATGGACTTACCCGTCAGGCTCAAAAGACGGTAGATAAGCTACAATTATATGATTATGAGCGACCTGTTGGGATTCAACTCTACGGACACCTGCTGGAGGCCATGGTCGAGGCGGCTAAGATGGCAGAGGCCGCAGGGCCGGACTTGATAGACCTCAACTTTGGTTGTCCGGTGCATAAAATTGCCCGTCGGGGAGCAGGGGCGGGCATGTTGCAAACCCCTGATTTGATGGTAGAGATGACCCGCGCCATTGTACAGGCAGTCCATTGTCCCGTAACTGTAAAAACCCGATTGGGCTGGGACGAGCAGAGCAAAATCATTGTGGAACTGGCGGAGCGCTTGCAGGATGCAGGCATTGCCGCCCTCACCATCCACGGGCGTACCCGCGCCCAGCTATACAAGGGCAAGGCCGACTGGACATTGATAGGCGCGGTAAAAAATAATCCCCGAATGTATATCCCCATTATTGGCAACGGCGACATTGACACTCCGGAAAGCGCAAAGATTGCCTTTGACCGCTACGGGGTAGACGGCATTATGGTTGGTCGGGCCAGCTTTGGCCGCCCTTGGATATTTAGGGACATCAAACATTATATGCGTACCGGAGCATTGCTGCCTGAGCCATCGGTGCGGGAGCGGGTGGCGCTTGCCCAAAAACATTTTGCCAAATCCGTAGAAGTTAAAGGCCCCCGCGTGGGGGTTTTGGAGATGCGCCGTCACCTAAGCTGCTATTTCAAGGGCTTGCCCCA
>WRBG01000019.1 GCA_009784635.1 Bacteroidales bacterium
ATTCCCGAAGGCTCTTACGAGCGTAGAAATGTTCCAGATCCCAACTTCTCCGTTCACATTCAATACGTAAACGACACATCAACCGTCCAGCTAAACAGTTATTACATTGCCGAAACAGAAGTTACGCAAGCACTGTGGCAAGTTGTTATGGGCGAGTACCACCCTTCTTACGATGGTTTTGAGCAAAAGCCGGTTAATAATGTCTCTTGGATACGAGCCATTGATTTTATAAAAAAACTGAATACCCTCACCGGGAAATCATTTCGCTTACCTTCCGAAGCGGAATGGGAATACGCTGCCGGCGGAGCCGAACTTCACCTCACCAAGTGGTCTGGCACAGATAGAGCAGATGAGTTATCAAAGTATGCCCATTTTATTGAAGGCAAGGGAAACCATGCCCTCGTAAAGTCCAAATTACCCAATCGCATGGGATTGTACGATATGACAGGAAATGTTTATGAGTGGTGTATGGATTGGTATGCCGAACAACCCGACGAAAAGATGGCGACCAATCCCAAAGGCAGCATAACAGGCAAAACAAAAGTATTTAAGGGTCAGTATTATATTGCCGGAAGTTCGGAGCGTCCGCACGTAACCCATAGGGGTTATCTACCTCTGCACGTGGCAAATTATATGTATGGATTCCGTTTAGCCATGAGCGCTCCATAGATTTCCTCCAAGAGGATGGATATGATGCCAAACCCTTTGACGAGAATGAGAAAAATCCCTACAAATCAATGAATTTGCAGGGATTGTCCTTTCTTTATTGCCTGTTGTCTTAGGCTTTCAGTGACCTCGGAGGGATTCAAACCCCCGACTTTCAGAACCGGAATCTGACGTTCTATTCAGCTGAACTACGAGGCCAAATGGGCCGCAAAGGTATAATAAATATCGGGAATTTGCTACCTTTGTTGTTTCTATTTGAGTAACAACCTAAATATCAAACACAATGACTGCATACGTTTTCCCGGGGCAAGGCGCCCAGTTCAGCGGAATGGGCAAGGATTTATACCACCGGCACGCTTTGGCCAAAGAGCTTTTTGACAGGGCCAACCAAATACTGCAATTCTCTATTACCGACCTCATGTTTGGGGGAACGGAAGAAGATTTAAGGCAAACCAAAGTAACCCAGCCTGCCATCTTTCTACATTCGGTTATCCTTGCCGCCTGTACCCCCGATTTTGCCCCCGACATGGTGGCCGGACACTCTTTGGGGGAATTTTCGGCCTTAGTCGCCGCCAAGGCCTTATCTTTTGAGGAGGGCCTGCGCTTGGTTTCGGCCCGGGCTCGGGCCATGCAAAAAGCCTGTGAAGTCCAAGCCTCCACCATGGCCGCGGTCATAGGGCTCGCCGACGAAAAGGTGGAAGAAATCTGCGCATCCATTTCCGGAATTGTTGTTCCCGCCAACTATAATTGCTCCGGTCAGCTGGTTATTTCCGGCGCCGTATCCGCCGTAGAGGAGGCTTGCGAAGCATTGAAAGCCGCCGGCGCCAAACGCGCCCTTGTGCTGCCTGTGGGCGGAGCCTTTCACTCTCCCCTTATGGAGCCCGCCCGTCAAGAGTTGGCCCAAGCCATCCAAGCCGCGCACATTCAGACTCCGGTATGCCCCGTTTACCAGAATGTAGACGCCAAACCCCAAACCGACCCCGTGGCTATTAAACAAAATGTGGTGATGCAGCTCACCTCTCCGGTTCGCTGGACCCAAACCATTCAAAATATGGTGGCAGACGGAGCTACCGACTTCATCGAATTAGGCCCGGGGAATGTGTTGCAAGGCTTAATCCGCAAAATTGCCGCAGGCGTTCAAGTCGGAGGAAAACAATAATCAAAACTTCTGCCATGCGGGAGAAAGTATCGAAAATTTTTATATCTTTGCGGTTTCCAACACAAAAGTCTTTTATCAACATATATTCAAACATTTTTAGTAATGGCTAAAGAAAAAAAATTTATTACCTGCGACGGAAATTACGCCGCAGCGCATGTTGCCTACATGTTTAGCGAGGTAGCTGCCATCTATCCCATCACCCCATCATCAACCATGGCTGAGTACGTGGACGAATGGGCCGCTTATGGAAAAAAGAATCTCTTTGGAGAGACTGTAAAAGTAGTCGAATTGCAAAGCGAGGGAGGAGCCGCCGGAGCCGTGCACGGTTCCTTGCAGGCCGGAGCGCTGACCACCACTTTTACCGCATCCCAAGGACTTCTGCTCATGATTCCCAACATGTACAAAATCTCCGGAGAACTCTTGCCGGCGGTGTTCCACGTATCGGCCCGCTCTTTGGCGTCTCAAGCCCTCTCCATCTTTGGAGACCACTCAGACGTGATGTCTACCCGCCAAACCGGTTTTGCCCTTTTGGCATCGGGCGGGGTACAAGAGGTGATGGACATGGGAGCGGTAGCCCATTTGGCATCGCTCAAATCGCGCATCCCCTTCCTGCATTTCTTTGACGGATTCCGCACTTCGCACGAAATGCAAAAAATCGAACTTATTGACCCGGACGCATTGAAAGCAATGATTAGCGACAAGGCCTTAGCCGCTTTCCGCAATAACGCTTTGAATCCCAATAAACCGGTAATTCGCGGCACGGCCCAAAATCCCGATGTATACTTTCAAGCCAGAGAAGCGGCAAACCCCTTCTACGACGCCGTTCCCGACATTGTTGCCCGCTACATGGGAGAAATCAGCGAATTGATTGGCCGCTCCTACCTGCCTTTCAACTACTACGGCGACCCCAATGCCGAACATATAGTGATTGCCATGGGTTCTGTCTGCGACACCGTTAAAGAAGCGGTGGACTACCTCAACAGTCAAGGAGAAAAAACGGGCGTGGTGATTGTTCGACTCTATCGTCCCTTCTCCGCCAAGTATTTCCTGCGCGTGCTGCCCAAGACGGTAAAACGTATTGCCGTATTAGACCGTACCAAAGAGCCGGGCGCATTGGGAGAACCGCTCTACGTAGACGTAAAGGCAATGTTCTGCGACCAACCCGACGCTCCAATGATTGTAGGCGGACGCTATGGATTGTCGTCTAAAGACACCACCCCCGCCCAAATCATCTCTGTATTTGAGAATCTGAAATACAAAGAGCCTAAAAACGGATTTACCATTGGGATTATTGATGATGTCAGTTTCAAATCTTTGCCCCTTAAAGAGGAAATCAGCTTGGCCAAGCCGGGCACTTACGAAAGCAAATTCTACGGCTTAGGCTCAGACGGTACTGTGGGCGCCAACAAGAACACCATTATGATTATTGGTGAAAATACACCCAAGTATTGTCAGGCTTATTTTCAATACGACTCTAAAAAGTCCGGCGGCTTTACCTGTTCACACCTTCGCTTTGGCGACTTCCCCATTCAATCGCCCTATTTGGTAGGCACACCCGACTTTGTGGCTTGTCATGTTCCCACTTATTTACGTAAATATGATGTACTCAAGGGCATTAAACAGAATGGAACCTTCCTGCTCAACAGTATTTGGGACCAAGAGGAAACCAAAAAGCGCCTTCCCGATTTTGTAAAACGCAAATTGGCGGAAAAAAATATCAATTTCTACATCATCAATGCCACCCAAATTGCCGAGGAGTTGGGCTTAGGCAATCGCACCAACACCATCCTGCAATCGGCCTTCTTTAAAATCGCCAACGTAATTCCTTACGGAGACGCGGTAGTACAGATGAAGCGTTTCATCGACAAGAGCTACGGCGCTAAAGGCGGCGAGGTGCTCCAAATGAATTACGCCGCTGTGGACAGGGGCGCCGATGTAACAAAAGTGGAAGTTCCCGCCGAGTGGATACATTGCTCCGGCAAATTTGAAGCCGACACCCATAACCGTTTAGCTCCCGAATGGGTCAAACATGTGGCCGACGTGGTCAATGCCCAAAAGGGTGATGACCTGCCTGTGAGCGTATTTTCCGGAGTGGAAGACGGCTCCATGCCTGTAGGCACCTCTGCCTACGAGAAACGCGGTATTGCCGTACACGTCCCCGAATGGATATCCGAGCATTGTATTCAATGTAACCAATGTTCTTACGTTTGTCCCCACGCCGCCATCCGGCCATTCCTTATGACTGCCGAAGAAGAAACCAAAGCTCCGGCATCTGTCAAAAAAATTAAGGGCAACGGGGCTTTCAAAGAGTATTCGTTTACCATGCAGCTCTCTCCCCTTGATTGCACCGGTTGCGGCAACTGCGTAGACATTTGTCCGGCCAAGACCAAGGCTTTGGAGATGAAATTCCTTGAACCGCAACTGCACGAACAGGCCAACTACGACTATTTGCACCATCATGTCGGCTACAAAGATACGGTACAACCCAAGGAGCAAAACCTCAAAAACAGCCAGTTTGCCCAGCCCCTCTTTGAATTTTCCGGAGCCTGTACAGGTTGTGGCGAAACTCCTTATATCAAGCTTATTACCCAATTGTACGGAGACCGCATGATGATTGCCAACGCCACCGGATGTACCTCAATTATTAGCGGTTCATTCCCATCGGCTCCCTATTGTACCGATAAATGCGGACGCGGACCGGCTTGGGCCAACTCCCTGTTTGAAGATAATGGCGAATACGGATTAGGCATGAGGCTGGGGGTAGAGCGCGTCCGCGACCGCATAGCCCTCTTGATGACTCAAGGAATGGAGTGCGACTGCTGCTCTGCCGAACTCAAAGCCCTGTTCGCCCAGTGGATTAGCCAGCGTAACGACGCTGCCGCCACCCGTGAATTGGCAGAAAAGATTGTCCCGCTCTCCAAAGAATGTCCCTGCGACATTTGCAAGGAGCTTATTGTGCTTCAAGATTTTCTTGCCGCACGTTCGCAGTGGATTATCGGAGGAGACGGATGGGCCTACGACATTGGATACGGAGGATTAGACCATGTGATTGCATCCGGCGAGAATGTTAATATTTTGGTGGTGGACACCGAAGTCTACTCCAATACCGGCGGACAGTCGTCCAAATCAACTCCGGCGGGCGCCGTTGCCAAATTTGCCACTTCCGGAAAACAGATTCGCAAAAAAGACTTGGGCATGATGGCCCTAAGCTATGGCTATGTATATGTAGCCCAAATAGCTATGGGAGCTTCCCAAACCCAGTGCTTTAACGCCATCAAAGAGGCCGAAGCCTACGACGGACCTTCTGTTGTTATTGCCTACGCCCCCTGTATCAACCATGGACTCAAAAACGGTATGGGCGCCACGCAGCGCGAGGAAAAATTGGCTGTAGAGTGCGGATACTGGCATCTTTACCGCTACAACCCCACCTTGGAAGCCGCCGGTAAGAACCCCTTTGTCCTTGACAGCAAAGAGCCCGATTGGAGCAAGTTCCAAGATTTCCTCAAAGGTGAAGTGCGCTACTCATCGCTCACCCAAACCTTCCCGGACGCTGCCAAAGAACTCTTTGCCAAAACCGAAGAGTATGCCAAATGGAGGTATAACAGTTATAAACGCCAAGCAGGCATCTAAAAAAGAAAGAGGCTGTTCGTTTTTGAGCAGCCTCTTTTTTTATAGCGAAATGTAGGACTATTCAGAAATATTTTTTATCGCTGTTTTAAGTTTCATTTTGAGGGGCACATCCATGGATTGCCCCCCCATCCTAATTGATACATTTCCGGACATATCGTTGGTGGCCTCCAGTTCCTTTACCCAGCCGGTACGGGGGTCTATGGTATATTTTCCGCTCCCGGACCCATAGAGTTGGGTTTTGGTTTCCGCTCCGTTGGCTATTATCGGCTTGGCATTGGGATTGGTCGAAATTGTTCCCCTTACGGAAACACTAATAGCTTGTTCATCAAATGAATCAATCCTATATTGGTCGTCTTGAAACATTTCTATCCCATTCGCCGAGGTGGTGTCCCGCCGCATCCACACCAATCCGGCCCTGAGTTCCCTCCCCGGATCCTTTATAAAACAGGATTCCATAAAGGTTTTTGAGACCTCCTCACTGAAGGCCGCCTTCATTCTGTCTATTACGGTTCTCCTTCTACCTCTCGACATGGAAGCCAGTTCGGTGTCCATTTCCTCAAAAATCTTCTCCAAGCCTTTTACGGCAGTCACCTTTCCTTCTTCTGTAATCAGCATAGTGTAAGGCTTATTGATTAACGCTTTTGCCCCAAGCGAAAGGTCGTCTTTTAGCTCCGACCCAAAAGTCTCCTTGCCCATGGGAGTTTCTGCTTGGCAATAAACATGCCGGTATTGAGCCTCTATGACCCATTGACCATCCTGTTTCCCCGCCACCTTGTAGAGGTTGGTCATCTGCAGCAGCACATTGGCCTTTACCGTTTGGCCCATGGCCGATTGTTCCGTTTCCACATGCTGCTCAATCTGCATGGTATAGGTCTGTCCTTCTTTTAATTGTAATTTGAGCGAAACCGTTTGGGCCTGCAAAGCACAAACCGTAAAAATCCCCAAAAGCGTAATCAATTTTTTCATAGTATATAGTGTTTCTTTTGTTTATTACCAACGACAAATGTACGTATTTTGTGCGACTAAAAAAAAAATCCTAATTTTGCAGCAATTGATTATTTACTTTAAGATATCTATATACCTATGAAAAAAATCTCTTACTTTATGATGATGGCAGGAATCTTAGCTTGTTCGCCCCAACAGGAAGCCGAAAAAATTATTGGGAAACATTTTCCCACGATTGAAAACGGAATTTTCACCCCCGAAGTGTTGTGGCAATTTGGTCAGCTCTCAGATCCTCAAGTATCTCCGGACGGAACCAAAATTCTTTATGGCGTCAGCTATACCGACTGGACCCAAAACAGAAACAACCGCGAGTTGTTTGTGATTCATGTAGACGGCACCGATAACAAACAGATTACCAAAACGTCTGGAAGTGAATCCAATGCGCGCTGGTACCGTGACGGCAGCCAAATCGCTTATCTTTCCGGAGGTCAACTTTGGATTATGGATGCAGACGGAAGCAATCCCAAGAAAATAAGCGACGTGCCGGCAGGAATCTCAGCATTTGCCTTTTCTCCGGACCAAACCAAGCTATTGTACATCAGTACAGTTCCCTCTATCAAAAAACCCGTTGATGTTTACCCCGATTTGCCCAAAGCCTCGGGACGGATGATTGACGACCTCATGTACCGCCACTGGGACCAATGGACAGAAAGGATTCCCCATCCTTTTGTTGCGGATTTTGACGGCAAACAACTCACCAACGCGGTAGATATATTGGAAGGAGAGCCTTACGAATGTCCCGCCCTTCCTTCAAGCGGGATTGAACAACTGTCGTGGAGCCCGGACGGTACGCAGATTGCCTACGCTTGCCGCAAGCTCACCGGAGTAGCCTATACCCGTTCTACCAATACCGACATTTATCTGTATACCTTAGCTACCCGCGAATCCAAAAACCTCACCCAAGGCATGATGGGTTACGATACCGCTCCCGTATTTTCGCCGGATGGTCGCTATATTGCTTGGAGCAGCATGGAGCGGGACGGTTACGAGTCAGATAAAAACCGGCTCTTTGTGATTGACTTGAGTACAGGGGAAAAAACCGAACTCAGCAAAAACTTCGCCTATAACATAGGCAATGTCAGTTGGCACCGAGACGGCCAAAGCCTCTTTTTTACTTCCTGCGTAAACGCGCTGACCCACGTCTACACGATGGCTTTCCCGGGCGGCGCCATTCGTCAGCTCACCATTGGCCAAACCGATTTTGGCGGCGTACAGCAGGCCGGAGACTTGCTCATCGGCGCCTATCGTTCTATGCTATTCCCCAACGAATTGGTCGCCATCAACCCACAATCCGGATTGATACAACAACTTACCTTTGAAAATAAACACATTTTAGACCAATTGGCCGAGAGCAGATGTGAAGAGCGCTGGATTACCACCTCCGACAACAAGCGCATGCACACTTGGATTGTCTATCCTCCCAATTTTGACCCCTCCAAAAAATATCCGGCCCTTTTGTTCTGTTTGGGAGGGCCTCAAGGAACCATCAGCCAAAGTTGGTCAAATAGATGGAATCACCGCTTGATGGCTGCGCAAGGATATATTATGATTCTGCCCAACCGGCGGGGAACCACCGCCTTTGGTCAAGAGTGGTGCGAACAAATCAGCGGAGATTATGCCGGCCAAAACATTCGGGATTACCTAAGCGCAGTAGACCATATGAAAAAAGAGCCTTTTGTCGACCCCAACAGGATTGCCGCAGTGGGCGCCAGCTACGGAGGATACAGCGTATTCTATTTGGCCGGCGTACACAACAAGCGATTTAACGCTTTTATAGCCCATGCCGGTATCTTTAACCATACCCACATGTACATGACCACAGAAGAAACTTTCTTCACCCACTGGGACAACGGAGGAGCGCCATGGGACAAAAACCCTGTTGCACAGCGTCATTATGCCAATTCCCCCCACTTTTTGGTAGACAAATGGGATACCCCGATTTTGATTACGCACGGAGAATTGGATTTTCGTGTTCCCGTAGACCAAAGTTTCGCAGCCTTTAATTCTGCAAAACTTCTTGGCGTTGAAGCAGAAATGCTGATTTTTCCCGACGAAAATCACTGGATTGTAAAACCCCAAAACTCCATTCTCTGGAATCGGGTATTCTTTGATTTCTTAACCAAACACCTAAAGTAAAGCCGGCAGGTAGGGCAAATCCATCCGGCCCTACCCTCGCTCCCAACTGACTCCCTCTTTGGTGTCTTTGATTTTGATCCTTAGTGCCGCCAGCCGATTGCGAATTGCATCGCTGGCGGCATAGTCTTTGCGGGCCTTTGCTTGGGCGCGAGTTTCTAAAATCATCTCCATTAAGCCATTCAGAGCTTCTTCATCAGAAGCGTCCTGCTCTTTCATACACAATCCCAAAATCTCGGCGGGGATGCTTGTCAGCAGTGTATCCAATGCGGCGCGGTCATCGGGGTGAATGGTTTCTTTTTTATCTATCGCAGTGTTTACCCAACGCACCACCTCAAAAAGATGGGCTAAGGCGATAGGTGTGTTCAAATCATCACATAAAGCGTTAAAAACTTCTTCTTTATATTTTTGCAATTCGGGAGCGGCGACGGCGGCGGGGTGAACGGGAATTTCTACAATCGCCTTTGCCGCAGACTGCAACCGCTTCAATCCCTTTTCCGCAGCTATGAGCGCATCATTACTAAAGTCAAGGGTGCTGCGGTAATGAGCTTGAAGGATAAAGAAGCGGATGGCCATGGGGCTAAACGGTTGCGTAAGCAATTTGTGGGCGCCTGTAAAGAGTTCTTCCAAGGTAATAAAGTTGCCCAAAGATTTACCCATTTTTTGGCCGTTTATGGTAATCAAGTTGTTGTGCATCCAGTACCCTACCCCGCCCCTTCCGCGTGCAGCCGTATTTTGCGCCCATTCACACTCATGATGGGGAAAAAGCAGGTCTAATCCGCCGCCATGAATATCAAAGTCATCTCCCAAATATTTGGCGCTCATGGCCGAACACTCAAGATGCCAGCCCGGGAACCCTTCTCCCCAAGGCGATGGCCAACGCATAATATGTTCGGGAGACGCCTGCTTCCAAAGGGCAAAGTCCAAGGGAGCACGTTTTTGGCTCTGTCCGTCTAAGGCTCTGGTATTGCTCTGTAAATCTTCAATCACCCGACCCGACAGTTGCCCGTAATGGTATTTTTTGTCGTACGCCTCCACGTCAAAGTAGACCGACCCGCCGCTTTCGTATGCATATCCCGATGCAAGAATCTCTTTGACAAGCTCTATCTGTTCAATAATGTGCCCCGATGCACGCGGCTCGATGTTGGGCGGAAGGGTATTCAACAAACGCATGGCTTCGTGAAAACGAAGGGTATAATGCTGCACCACCTCCATCGGCTCTAACTGTTCCAGCCGCGCTTTCTTTGCCACCTTATCTTCTCCCTCGTCCGCATCGTTCTCCAAGTGCCCCACATCCGTGATGTTGCGCACGTAGCGTACCTTATAGCCCAAAGACCGGAACAGCCGTACAAGCACATCATAGGTGATAGCCGGCCGCGCATGCCCAAGGTGGGGGTCGCCGTATACGGTAGGGCCGCAGACATACATCCCCACCAAAGGCGGATGCAGGGGCGTAAATAATTCTTTTTTTCTTGATAGAGTGTTAAAAAGATGAATCGGTTGCATCATGCTACGCTTTAGCCTACAAAGGTAGCGATTTTTGATTTAATCCGATTCTTCGGCGTCTAACAACTTTAAGGAAAACGCCAATACCTCGTAATAATACTTGGTTTGTCCGTCTCGACCCTCAAAGCTTTTGTTCTTGATTTTTCCCTGTACGGCTACCCGCTGTCCTTTTTTAATAAGGGCAAAGTCAGGCATTTCTTTCCCACTCCAAGCCACGACGCTGTGCCAAGTAGTCTCAAGTTTCCATTCGCCGCTGCGGTCTTTATAGCCCTCTTCTGTGGCCACGGCCATCCTCAATACCTGCCGTCCGTCTTCAAAGGTGGTAATTTTAGGGTCTACGCCCACCGTGCCCGTAATCTCGACACGATTCACTGATTTTTCCATTTGGTAAAAGATTTATTGATTTTTAAAATTTTTGACAGGCAAAGTAATAATTTGTTTTTCAGATGATTCGTAAATGAAATATTTAAAAACGTATAAATTCGTTTAAGACGGCCCCAAAGGGCGACCAAAAGCCCGTCTGACTATGGGAAATCGAATTATTTTTGCAGAGAAAATGTAAGACTATGCACTGTTTGGCTTGCGGAGCCTCCATTCGGGGAAGGGTAGATAAGCGGTTTTGCGACGATGCATGCCGGAGCGGGTTTCACAACCAAAAACACCGCGAACAGGATGCTTTTGTATTAAAGGTTAACAAAATCCTAAAGAGAAACCGAAAAATCTTAGCCGGCTGCCACAATCCGGAACTCCAACCGGTCTTGATTAGAAGGCTGCTGGAAGAAGGCTTTCTTTTTGGCTATTGTACCCATATAGAGCCTATTGGCAGAAAAAAGGGATGCATTAGTTTTTGCTACGACTACGGCTACAAAGCCGTCAACAAAACTCAAGTAGAAATTGTACATAAGCGTTCATAAGCAAATATGCCTATCTTTGTCCTCCTGTTGATTGAATCAACAACCCAAATACACAGTCATTAACATTGATTAATATGTCTCTGAGGATTGGCAACGGCTACGATGTACACAAACTGGAATCCGGACTCCCCTTTTTCTTGGGAGGCGTGGAAATTCCCCACAGTCGGGGCGCTTTGGCCCATTCTGACGGAGACGCCTTGATTCACGCCTTGTGCGACGCCCTTTTAGGCGCCGCCGCTTTGGGCGATATAGGCCAACATTTTCCCGATACCTTGCCCGAATACAAGGGCATCGACAGCAAAATCCTCTTATCCAAAACAGTAGACCTGCTGCGGACCCAAGGCTATAGGCCGGTCAATGTAGATGCGGTCATCTGTTTACAGGCTCCCAAGCTGGCGCCGTTTATCCCTCAAATGCGGACTGCTTTGGCCCAAATCCTCTCCATTCCCCAAGATGCGGTATCGGTTAAGGCCACCACTACCGAATCATTGGGCTTTGTAGGCAGGGAAGAGGGCGTGGCTGTATATGCCGTTTGCCTTATCGAAACCTTAGACGAACTCGATTAATGCAAACTATAAAAAAGCAAGACCCGGGGCTGTAACCTCGGGCCTTGTCTCCACTTTACTGCATCATGATTACATCATGCCGCCCATACCTCCTCCCATTCCGGGTGCGGCCATTGGGGGGTTCTCCTCTTTTTTCTCCACCACCACACATTCGGTAGTGAGGAACATACCTGCTACGGAAGCGGCGTTTTCCAAAGCAACGCGGGCTACCTTGGTGGGGTCAATGACTCCGGCTGCATACAGGTGTTCGTACACGTCGGTACGGGCGTTGAATCCAAAGTCATCTTTGCCTTCTTTTACCCTTTGTACCACTACGCTGCCCTCAATACCGGCATTTTCCACAATCCGGCGAAGAGGCTCCTCGATGGCGCGGGCCACAATGGCAATACCGGTGGTTTCGTCCTCGTTATCGCCTTTTAATTTGGTCAGTACCTCGATGGCGCGGATATAAGCCACTCCACCGCCCGGAACAATGCCCTCTTCTACCGCTGCGCGGGTAGCGCTCAATGCGTCGTCAACCCGGTCTTTCTTTTCTTTCATCTCTACTTCGGAAGCTGCGCCCACACACAATACTGCCACGCCTCCGGCCAATTTGGCCAAACGCTCTTGCAGTTTTTCACGGTCGTAATCGCTGGTGGTCAGCTCCATTTGTTTGCGAATTTGGGCAACGCGATTGGTGATTTGCTCTTTGGCGCCCGCTCCGTTGACAACGGTGGTATTTTCTTTATCAATCGAAACTTTCTCTGCCTTTCCAAGCATATCCAAGGTGGCGGTTTCTAACTTAATTCCTTTGTCTTCTGTAATTACCATGCCGCCGGTTAGGATGGCAATATCTTCGAGCATTTCTTTACGGCGGTCTCCAAAGCCGGGGGCTTTGACGGCGGCAATCTTGAGCGTCCCACGCAAACGATTCACCACCAAGGTGGCCAGAGCTTCTCCATCTACATCTTCTGCAATAATCAACAGTGCGCGACCGCTTTGTGCTACCGGTTCCAATACCGGCATCAGGTCTTTCATGGTAGAAATCTTTTTATCGGTAATCAGAATCAAGGGATTCTCCAAGGCTACCTCCATCTTTTCGGGATTGGTAATAAAGTATGCCGATATATAACCTCGGTCAAATTGCATACCTTCTACCACTTTTACCTCGGTCTCGGTACCTTTGGCTTCTTCTACGGTAATCACTCCTTCTTTTTTAACCTTGCTCATGGCTTCGGCAATCAACTTTCCGATATTGGCGTCGTTGTTGGCAGAAATCGAGGCAACCTGCTCAATCTTGGTAATGTCGTCTCCTACCGATTTGCTTTGCTCTTTAAGACTGGCGACTACGGCAACCACCGCCTTATCTATCCCACGTTTAAGGTCCATGGGATTGGCGCCGGCCGTTACATTTTTCAAGCCTACGTTAATAATGGATTGGGCCAATACGGTAGCCGTGGTGGTTCCATCTCCGGCTTGGTCTCCGGTTTTGGAAGCTACTTCCTTGACCATTTGGGCGCCCATGTTGGCAAAACGGTCCTCCAGCTCAATTTCTTTAGCAACCGTTACCCCATCCTTGGAAATTTGGGGCGCTCCGTATTTTTTATCGAGAACCACATTGCGACCCTTGGGGCCCAAAGTAATGCGCACGGCGTTGGCGAGCATGTCTACTCCTTCCTTCATTTTGTCCCGTGCTTCCATATTGAATTTAATTTCTTTTGCCATATCTGTTTGGTATTAAATGATTATTTAAAGTTCGTATTATAAAACGGCCAATACATCGGATTGACGCATCATTAGGTAATCTTTACCTTCTACGGTAATTTCAGTACCGGCATATTTGCCGTAAAGCACTAGGTCTCCCTGTTTTAGTTCCATAGGTTCGTCTTTCTTGCCGCATCCAACGGCAATGACCGTTCCTCTTTGCGGTTTTTCTTTGGCGGTGTCGGGGATGTAAATACCGCTTGCTGTTTTGGTTTCGGCTTCTGCGGGCTCAATCAGAACCCTGTCTGCTAAAGGCTTAATGTTCATAGCTTTGAAATTTATTTATAGTTTTTAATGTTTTCTGACCCTATCTAAAGCAAAAGCAATGCCACAAAGGGACGACTGTCAATTTTGCAGTCCCCGCCCTCCTTTCCTGTCATTTTGCCCAATGAATAAATCTTTATCTTTGCAGGCATGACAGTATACACCCCTTTTTCTACGAATCCCCATACGGCCTTTATGGCAGAAGCGCTTAAAGAAGCCCGGGCGGCGGAAGCCAAAGGCGAAGTACCGGTGGGCGCCGTGGTTGTATGCCAAAATCGAATTATTGCCCGAGCCCACAATTTGACCGAAACCCTTCGAGACCCGACCGCCCATGCAGAAATGCAGGCCATTACCTCCGCCACCCACGCTATTGGGGGCAAATATCTGCCCGACTGTACTCTGTATGTAACGCTGGAACCCTGCGTCATGTGCGCCGGAGCCCTTCAATGGGCGCAGACAGGCCGGCTTGTATACGGAGCCTCTGACCCCAAGCGCGGATTCATGAAGATTGGCCCTCACTTGCTCCACCCAAAAACAGAGGTTGTATCCGGAGTATTGGAAGCGCCCTGTTCCGAACTTTTGACCCGCTTTTTTGCAGGAAAAAGAATTTAGCTTATCTTTGCGGCCGCAAAAAAGCTTTGCTCATTGACCCATGGTGTAATGGTAGCACTACAGATTTTGGTTCTGTCTGTCTAGGTTCGAATCCTGGTGGGTCAACAAAAGCAATGCGCTACAAAGCGTATGAGATGATAAACCATCTGTTTTTTAGTCCAATTAGGGCCAATTGCAGGGCTGTTATTCCCACATAATCCGTCAAATTTCTGAATCCGACTTCTATATGGGCGCCGTTCCGGTCTTGGTACACGGTTATTCCTCCCGATTCCGATACAAATTTATACCGCTCCGCACAATACCCCCTTGCGGCGGCAACAGCGGTGTTGTCGTTGTCGGCAAAGGCCAAGAGGGCAGCCGTCATATAGTCCGAAGTAAAGGTATACACGCAATACTGGAGCCTGCTGCCTGTTTCGCCGTCATACACCATTGCTTGACCGGCAAAACCAAAGGCGGTAAGGGTGGCGTTAAGGGCGCTTAGGCTGCGCCGTTCTGCGTTTCTAATATCCGATTGGGCTCCCAAAAACAGAAGAACCGGCTCATTCCAACTGTTGTATACGGGATTAACGGTTATCGTACATTCCCGATACATTCCGCCCGGAACCTCTACCCGTATTATGGCCTCGCCTATTCTTTGGGCGGTTACAACCCCCTGTTGGTCAACGGTAGCCACCCAAGGGTCGCTGCTGGACCAGTAATACGCAGCGGGAGGGGTGGCATGAACGGGCAAATAAGACGCCTGCAACGAGTAGGTGTTGCCGCTCCTCATAGTCACAGCCTCTTGATTTATATGTATGGAACTAATCGGTCTGATTACCGTTACCCGACAAGCGCTTGCCAGCGTTCCGTTTACTACTTGCAGGGTGATGGTGCACGTGCCGGCTTCTATGGCTGTTACTTTTCCAAAAGCATCTACCGTAGCGACCGCTTCGTTGTCCGAAAACCAAACCACTTCATCTGTGGTGTTTTCGGGGAATATTCGATAGGTAATCGTATATTCGTCGTCCACCATCATGTTAAGAAAAAACGGATTCAACTCTATGGATGTAGCATTTTCTTCTAATACCGTAACACTACAATGAGCTATTATTAAGTGATTTGCTTCGTCTAAAATCGTAACGACTGTGGCGCCGGGGCTTAGGCCTTTAATGACGCCGCTCTGATTTACGGAAACTATGTCAGGATTTGCAGAAGACCAAAATGGACGCTGCAACTCCACTCCTTCCGGAAAAACCGTATAGCCAAGCGTCGCTTCTCCTTGATACCTCAATGTTACTTCTTCTAAGTCTAAAACGATGGATTCGGCTAATTTGGGGGTTACAACTACGGTACAACTTGCTTTTACCTCGGGCTTTTCCAAGTCAAAGACCGTAATCACCGTCTGCCCAACCTTCATCGCGGTTACTTTCCCTTCCCCATCCACCACAGCCACCGTTTCGTCAGAAGAGTTCCACTGGGCGTCGGAGACAACAGAGCCGTTAGGAGCAAAGGTATAAGAAAGTGTTTCGCTTTTGCTTTCTTCCAAAACAAGGTGTTCTTTGTTCAAGTATATATGTGTCGCCAACTGTGCGGCAACCTGAACCTCGCAGGCGCTCATTAAAGACCTGCCCGGCAAAACCACCGTAACGGTAGTATTTCCTTGACCCACTGCGGTCAATATTCCCGTTGCCGAAACCGTGGCCACCGCGGTATTGGAAGACGACCATTGGTATTCGGGGGCGGGCAAATCGGCCGGCTCATGGAGTACATTAAACCGGTAGGTATCGGTTACACGCAGCCCCAGCGTCTGCGGGTCCAAAAAGATGGCCGATACTTTTTCTTCTTCTCTGTTGCATCCGATTAACAAACAGATAATCAGCAATCCACACAATTTTTTCATATTATTGCTATTTTAAAAAACATTCCACATAATCCAAGTCAGAAAAGGCCGACCCTCCACACCGGAGAAGCCGACCCTTCTTCCTAAAACCTAAACCTATACTACTATGACGCAAAAAAGAGGCAAAATGTTGCATGGTTTTAAAATTTTTTTCAACATCTATGCACAAACAAATGTAAGCACATGATTATCAATGATTCTATATTTTAAAAAAAATAGGGCGCTGCCGCCGTCTTTGTAGAAAAAACGGGCGTACAGGTTGCCGGACTCTTGGGGAACAAAAGGCTCGACCTGCATGTGTCGGGCAAAATCGACTCCTTCTTGAGACACACATTTGAATAAGGCCTCCTTGGCGCTCCACAAAATGGCTAATTGTAAGCATCGCAGGTTTTGATTCGGACTCAAAAATCCGACTTCCCTATTGGAAAGCGCCCGACATTCCACCGCAGAAAAATTCCGGTCTAAACATTCCATGTCCACGCCTACCCGTTTTTGAGGATGAACCAACACAACGCCAAAACGGTTGGTATGGGCAATGCTTATATGGTCGGGCCGGTTGGGCAGAAAAGGCTGTCCGTTGGGGTAATGGTCCAACTTTTGGCCCGTGCCAAAGAGCAGGCGGAGCAGGGATTCTTCCATCAGCAACTCTTTTTCCCTTTTTTCCTTTCTACAGACCGGTTCCCGCTGCTCCCAAATGGCCAAAACCGCTCCATCTTCGTTTTTCTCCATATAATACAGGCCCATATTATTCCTCGTCCTTTTGTACAAAATGAGACAGAGATGTGTATGGAACGGTAAAAAAATACTTTTCCTGCATAAAAACAGGACGGTAGGTTGTTTTGGCTGTCCTCAGCCCAAGGTCTCCCGCATCGTCCTCCCGATTGACGTGGGCAAAAGATGCCATTCGGTCGCGAACAAATGCTCGGTTAATCATTTGATAGGCCCCCCGTATATCGGGAAAAGCCTTCTCTACATGCACGATGTAGGTGTCGGAGTTAAGGGGCTCTCCCACCGTATAGGCGACCACCTTGCCTCCCAGCCTTAATAAGCCGCCTTCTAACTGCAAGGCGTCAAAATGCTGCAAACCGGTTTCTGCCGCGCAAGCTTCTTTCCCAAGCGAATCATTGCCGATACATCCCATCTGCAAGCACCATTCTCGGTTCATGGCTACACATTCGGGTATGTTGTGGGCGTCCAAACGCTCGTAGCTCCAGTCGGGTTGCTCTGCAAAACGGGCAATATGGTTGCGCTTGGGCTGGTAGTGTTTGCCTCGTAAATCACTTAAATCTTCTACTTTATAGACATAATCCCAATAGTCTCTCGCCGGATTCATCTCAAACAGCTCGGGATACAACTGCTGCAAGTCGGCGGCTTGGGCGGCCCCAATTCCGGCCATCTTAAAGTCGCGCCCTTCCCTTAGGGCTTCATCCATCAACAAGTCAATCAATGCTTTTAACCTTCCCTGTCCCGCCGGAAAAATATCTGTCGGATGTTCCGGACTGCCGATGCGTATCAGCAACCAATCCTGCAGGCGGGCTATGCGGGTACGGTACACCAAGCGCCATACATACAGGTTGGTAAAACAATATTCTGCCCCACGGTAGTCCGACAGGCGCAACAAGGAATCTATCCATGCCTTGTCCGATAATTCAACTTGCTTAAAATCAATCACTATTCTTTTATTCAATCCCCGTTAATATGTTTTTCTTAGCACAGAGCCGTTGAAATAATCGTTCCTCGACCTCATGCCTTGCTCTATGGCAAAGCCCGCTTTAGTAGCCGGAGCGACCGTCGGATACCCCGAATACCAAGGGCTGGTAATCAACTCCAACGCTTTGCCCAAAAGGGGTTCTTGAGTGTCTCCCAATGGCCGGACACCCTCGAGCAAGAGGTCGGCCACCTCGTAATCCGGTTTAAAACCGTCCTTGAAGTCTGTAACGCCTAACGAGTTGGCATAACGCTGCACAATTGGTTGTATGCCCCAGTTCTTTATTTCCTCGTCTACTACCCAAGCCGAACCGTTGTGGTACTGGGCTTGAAATAATATGGCGCCGGTATATTTTCCGCGGGTGGCCGCCCCAATCTTGACCACCCGCATATAGGGGTCTAAACCGGCAATCACAAATTCCGAGGCAGAAGCGGTACTGTAAGTAGTTAACACATACACCCGACTCAAGTTCATATTCACGGGAACGCTCTTGTCAAAAAGAGTTCTGATTTGGTCGTATTCCTTTTTATCTTCCCAATACTTTTGGTAAGCGGCGTTCCACTGATATGTCATCATCACTTTTTCTGCCTGCACCACTTGATTCGGGGCTAAAATGCTGGCCAAGTGGGTCGCTACATGTCCGTAGCCTCCCAAATTGTAGCGTAAATCCAGCACCACATCCTGCACGTTTGCCGCTTTAAATCGCTGAAACACCTCGTCAAGTTCCTTGTCGGAACCTCCATAAAAGTCGCTGTAAAACAGATACCCAAT